>NZ_AQPL01000564.1:0-1590 GCF_000395345.1 Cupriavidus sp. WS
CCCGCCACGCCCGCCGGCATGGCCGGGGTGGCGGGAAAGGCGCGCTGGCGCGGGGTGCCCTGGGCCGGGCCGGGTCGGGAAGGCGGCCGCGCAGGCGGCCAGGCGAGCGGCCGCGGCGGCGGCCGGGACAGTGGCCAAGGCGGCGTCACGGCGCGGCGCGGCCCCGACCAGGCGATCCGGCAGGCCGCGTCGCGCCACGAGCGATGTCCTCTCGCCGACTGGTTATTCGTAGGAGAAGATGCTGCCGAGCTTGTCCATGCGCTCGAGCGCCATGCCCGAGCCGCGCACCACGCAGGTCAGCGGGTCCTCGGCCACCAGCACCGGCAGGCCGGTTTCCTCGGCCAGCAGGCGGTCCAGGTCGCGCAGCAGCGCGCCGCCGCCGGTCAGCATCATGCCGCGCTCGGCGATGTCCGCGCCCAGTTCCGGTGGGGTCTGCTCCAGCGCGATCTTGACCGCCGAGACGATCTGGTTGAGCGGGTCGGTCAGCGCCTCGAGGATTTCGTTGGACGACACCGTGAACGCGCGCGGGATGCCCTCGGACAGGTTGCGGCCCTTGACTTCCATCTCGCGCACCTCGGAGCCCGGGAAGGCCGAGCCGATTTCCTTCTTGATGGCCTCGGCGGTCTGCTCGCCGATCAGCATGCCGTAGTTGCGGCGGATGTAGTTGACGATGGCCTCGTCGAACTTGTCGCCGCCCACGCGCACCGAACCCTTGTAGACCATGCCGCCCAGCGAGATGATGCCCACCTCGGTGGTGCCGCCGCCGATGTCCACCACCATCGAGCCCGACGGCTCCGACACCGGCAGGCCGGCACCGATCGCCGCCGACATCGGCTCCTCGATCAGGTACACCTGGCTGGCGCCGGCGCCCAGCGCCGATTCGCGGATGGCGCGGCGCTCGACCTGGGTCGAGCCGCACGGCACGCAGATGATGATGCGCGGGCTCGGGCGCAGCAGCTTGGAGTCGTGGACCATCTTGATGAACTGCTTGAGCATCTGCTCGGTCACGGTGAAGTCGGCGATCACGCCGTCCTTCATCGGGCGGATCGCTTCGATGTTGCCCGGCACCTTGCCCAGCATCTGCTTGGCTTCCTTGCCCACCGCCTGGATCGTCTTCTTGGCGTTGGGACCGCCTTCCTGGCGGATCGCCACCACCGAGGGCTCGTCCAGGACGATGCCCTTGTCGCGCATGTAGATCAGGGTGTTGGCGGTGCCGAGGTCGATCGCGAGATCGTTGGAGAAATAGCTGCGGAGAAATCCGAACATCAGGAATCCTGTTTTCTGGTGGTTCGCGAGGTATGCGAAGCGGCCGGCACCGCAATCGGGCCAGCCACGAAATTCATTGCGACGGGTAGTATTCAAGGCCCCCCACCGTGCGGTGAGCCAGGCGCCACGCCGGCGCCGCGCCATCCAGGGGATGCGCGGCGGCCACGGCGGAACCGCCAGCCGAGGCCGGACCGCCCCCGGGCGGCACAGCCTCTACGGGAACCTTTGATTAGGCCACGCTCGAAAGTTCGGTGGAACCGCGCCACAATTACAAAAAATTGCGGCCGGGGCGGCCTAATCAGAGGGCCCTCGCCTGCCTCCCTG
>NZ_AQPL01000565.1:0-1270 GCF_000395345.1 Cupriavidus sp. WS
GGCGGGCGGCGGGCCGTGCCGCGGGCGCCGCCGCGGGCATTGCCGCCGACGCTGCCACGCGCGTTGCCGTGGACCTTGCCGCAGACGTTACCGAAAAAGCGCCGGCGAACGCGGTTCCGCACCAATGTGACGAAGGCGCTGCCAGGGAATGGCAACGCGCAATGATACCTTATAATTCCCCCTGTTTCGGGGGCTTCTGCCTCGAAAAAACGTGTAACTTTGACGATTCCGGGGCGCTCCCGGCAGCACTCGCCCCGCCCGCCCAGGCGGCGCCTGCCTTGCCTCCCGCTGCCGCCTCCGCGCCCGGACCCGCTTCCCCGATCTCGCAGCCGATTTCGCCGTTTTCCGCATCGACACCGAACCCTAGCCATGGCTCTCGACCTATCCGACGTCAAGCGCATCGCCCACCTTGCCCGCATCGAGATCAACGATGACGAAGCAGGGCACACGCTGGTGCAGCTCAATCAATTCTTCTCGCTGGTCGAACAGATGCAGGCGGTCGACACCACCGGCATGGAGCCGCTGGCGCACCCGCTGTCGGCGGTGCGCGAGATGTCGCAGCGCCTGCGCGACGACACCGTGACCGAGACCGACCGGCGCGACGACTACCAGCGCCCCGCGCCGGCCACCGAAGGCGGCCTGTACCTGGTGCCCAAGGTCATCGAATAAGCGGGCGGGCGCCCGCCGCCCGGCCACCGAACCCGCCGCTGCGTCGCGCCGCCCCTGCGCCGCGCGCCGGCAGCCACCCTGCCAAGCCATACGACCGACATGTCCTTTTCCGCAACTTCAGTGACCTCCCTGCGCCAGCTCGCCGACGCGCTGGCGGCCCGCACCGTCTCCGCCGAGGAGCTGGCGCGCGACTACCTGGGCCGCATCGAGCGGGCCGCCGCGCTCAACGCCTTCGTCGACGTCAACCCCGAACTCACGCTGGCGCAGGCGCGCGCGGCCGACGCGCGCCGCGCGCGCGGCGAGGCCGGCCCGCTGACCGGCGTGCCGGTCGCCCACAAGGACGTGTTCGTCACGCGCGGCTGGCGCGCCACCGCCGGCTCGCGCATGCTGGCCGATTACGAAAGCCCGTTCGACGCCACCGTGGTCGAGCGCCTCGCCGCCGCCGGCATGGTCACGCTGGGCAAGACCAACATGGACGAGTTCGCGATGGGCTCGTCCAACGAGAACTCGCACTTCGGCCCGGTCAGGAACCCGTGGGACCCGGCGCGCGTGCCGGGCGGCTCCTCGGGCGGCTCGGCCGCGGCCGTGGCGGCCGGCCTGG
>NZ_AQPL01000566.1:0-1126 GCF_000395345.1 Cupriavidus sp. WS
CCGCGGCCGTGGCGGCCGGCCTGGCGCCGGCCGCCACCGGCACCGACACCGGCGGCTCGATCCGCCAGCCGGCCTCGTTCTCGGGCATCACCGGCATCAAGCCCACCTACGGCCGCGTGTCGCGCTACGGCATGATCGCGTTCGCCTCGTCGCTCGACCAGGGCGGCCCGATGGCGCACACCGCCGAGGACTGCGCGCTGCTGCTCGGCGCGATGGCCGGCTTCGACGAGCGCGACTCCACCAGCCTGGCGCCGGCCCAGGGCGGCGTGGACGAGGACTTCACCCGCCTGCTGGGCCAGCCGCGCGCCGGCGCCGGCGCCGCGCGGCCGCTGTCGGGCCTGCGCATCGGCCTGCCGAAGGAATACTTCGGCGCCGGCCTGTCGGCCGACGTGGAACAGGCCGTGCGCGCCGCGCTGGCCGAGTACGAAAAGCTGGGCGCCACGCTGGTCGAGGTGTCGCTGCCCAAGACCGAGCTGTCGATCCCGGTGTACTACGTGATCGCGCCGGCCGAGGCCTCGTCCAACCTGTCGCGCTTCGACGGCGTGCGCTACGGCCACCGCGCGGCCGAATACCGCGACCTGATGGACATGTACAAGAAGAGCCGCGCCGAAGGCTTCGGCCCCGAGGTCAAGCGCCGCATCCTGGTGGGCGCCTACGTGCTGTCGCACGGCTACTACGACGCCTACTACCTGCAGGCGCAGAAGATCCGCCGCATCATCGCCGAGGACTTCCAGCGCGCGTTCGCGCGCTGCGACGTGATCATGGGCCCGGTGGCGCCCACGGTGGCGTGGAAGCTCGGCGAGAAGAGCGCCGACCCGGTGCAGATGTACCTGGCCGACATCTTCACGCTGTCGACCAGCCTGGCCGGCCTGCCCGGCATGAGCGTGCCGTGCGGCCTGGGCGAAGGCGGCATGCCGGTCGGCCTGCAGCTGATCGGCAACTACTTCGGCGAAGCCGAGCTGCTGCAGACCGCGCACGCGTTCCAGCAGGCCACGGACTGGCATCTGCGCCGGCCCGCGCAGGCATGAGCGCGCGGCGCTGGCTGGTCCGCATCGCCGCGGGCGTGGCGCTGGCCGCCGCGCTGGCGGCGTGCATCCCGCTGCCGCGCTTCGGCCGGCCCACGCCC
>NZ_AQPL01000567.1:0-2026 GCF_000395345.1 Cupriavidus sp. WS
GCGGCGTGCATCCCGCTGCCGCGCTTCGGCCGGCCCACGCCCATCGCCAGCCGCGACATCGACCTCGCCGGCGACTGCCGCCGCACCGAGGAAGACGGCTTCCGCGAGGACGCGCAGCTGCGCGTGGCGGACAACACCGTGCAGCAGTTGTCGTGGAAGCTGTGGGTAGGCAAGCGCGGCTCGTGCAGCTTCAACCTGGCCGAGTTCCGCCAGACGCAGAAGAAGCCGCACATCGAGCTGCGCGCCAACGACGGCAGCGCCTGCAAGCTGATGGTCTGGCAGGACCCGCGCCGCGTCACGCTCGCGCACGCCAACTGCCAGCAGCGCTGCTCGCCCGGCATCTACGAGGAAGCCTGGCCGGTGATGTTCGAGCCCGGCACCGGCGGCTGCGCGCAGACGCGCTAGCGGCGCGACGGAATACGCAACAGCACGCAGCAACACGCACCGAATACGACGTACACGACGAATACGAACAGGAATACCGCCATGCAATGGGAAGTGGTGATCGGCCTCGAGACGCACACGCAGCTGTCGACGGCCTCCAAGATTTTCTCCGGCAGCTCCACCGCCTTCGGCGCGGCGCCGAACACGCAGGCCTCGCCGGTCGACCTGGCGCTGCCCGGCGTGCTGCCGGTGCTCAACCGCGGCGCGGTCGAGCGCGCCATCCAGTTCGGCCTGGCCATCGGCGCCACCATCGCGCCGCGCAGCATCTTCGCGCGCAAGAACTACTTCTACCCCGACCTGCCCAAGGGCTACCAGATCAGCCAGTACGAGATCCCGGTGGTGCAGGGCGGCAGCATCAGCATCCAGGTCGAAGGCAAGAAGGGCGAGACCTACGAGAAGACCGTGCAGCTCACGCGCGCCCACCTCGAGGAAGACGCCGGCAAGTCGCTGCACGAAGACTTCGCCGGCATGACCGGCATCGACCTGAACCGCGCCGGCACGCCGCTGCTGGAAATCGTCACCGAGCCCGACATGCGCAGCGCCGCCGAAGCCGTGGCCTATGCCAAGGCGCTGCACGCGCTGGTGACGTGGCTGGGCATCTGCGACGGCAACATGCAGGAAGGCAGCTTCCGCTGCGACGCCAACGTGTCGGTGCGCCCGTACGGCAGCCCCAAGCTCGGCACGCGCCGCGAGATCAAGAACCTCAATTCGTTCCGCTTCCTGCAGCAGGCCATCGAGTATGAAGTGCAGTGGCAGATCGCCGAGATCGAGGACGGCCGCGAGATCCAGCAGGCCACCGTGCTGTTCGACCCCGACACCGGCGAGACGCGCGCCATGCGCACCAAGGAAGACGCGCACGACTACCGCTACTTCCCCGACCCCGACCTGCTGCCGCTGGACATCGACGCCGCCTGGATCGAGCGCGTGAAGGCCGCCCTGCCCGAACTGCCCGCCGCCATGCAGGCGCGCCTGGTGTCGCAATACGGCCTGTCCGCCTACGACGCCAGCGTGCTGACCGCCTCCAAGCCGCTCGCCAGCTACTTCGAAGCCGTGGTCGCCGAAGCCGGCGCCGCCAACGCCAAGCCCGCCGCCAACTGGCTGATGGGCGACGTGTCCTCGCTGCTCAACCGCGAAGGCATCGCGCTCGACGACGCCCCGGTCAAACCCGCCCAACTGGCCAGGCTGCTGGTGCGCATCGCCGACGGCACGGTCTCCAACAACACCGCCAAGAAAGACGTGTTCCCCGCCATGTGGGCCGGCGAAGAAGGCAGCGACGCCGACGCCATCATCGCCGCCAGGGGCCTCAAGCAGATGTCCGACTCCGGCGAGCTGGAAAAGATCATCGACGACGTGCTGGCCGCCAACGCCAAGTCGGTGGAGGAATTCCGGGCCGGCAAGGAGAAGGCGTTCAATGCCCTGGTCGGGCAGGCCATGAAGGCGACCAAGGGGAAGGGGAACCCGGCGCAGGTCAATGAGTTGTTGAGGAAGAAGTTGGGGTGAGGGGTGGGGTTGGGGTTCTAAGTCGAAAGCTACGGCTTGGCTTCAAAGGCCACCACTGCTTGAGCTTCCCCGGAAATTTCGC
>NZ_AQPL01000568.1:0-9998 GCF_000395345.1 Cupriavidus sp. WS
GGGTGGGGGGTGGGGGGTGGGGAATGCAAGAATACGCGCTGGCGCGCGGGTTCCCCGATAATAGCGGCTTCCGTCCGTACCCGTGGCGCCGCGCCGGCCCGCGGGCGCGGGACCGCACCATCACGCAGCAGCCGTCCGCAGGACCGTTGCCCTATCCGCCGCCGCGATGCCCCACGCCTGGTTGTCCCGCCTGCCGTCCACGCTGTCCGCCCTTGGCGCGGCCGCCGCCGTCTGCGTGCTCGTCGGCTGCTCGCCGCGCTACGACTGGCGCACCATCCAGTCCAGCGAGGGCGCCTACGCCGCGCTCTACCCGGGCAAGCCGACCGGCGCGGCGCGCGAGGTGGCCATCGCCGGGCGCAAGCTGCCGATGACGATGGACGCGGCGCGCGTCGACGAGACCCTGTTCGCCGTGGGCGTGGTGACGCTGCCCGCCGACGACGCCGCCTTGCGCCAGGCCGCGCTCGAATCGATGCAGGCCGGGCTGCTCGGCAACCTCGGGCCGCACGCGCCCGACGCGGTCAAGACGCGCCAGGTGACGGTGATGTCCGCCGCCACGCCGGCGGTGGCGCTGCCGGGCGTGGAGGTGCAGGTGGCGGCGGTGTCGCCGCAGGACCAGGCGCCGCGCCGGCTGACCGCGCGGCTGGTGGCCTCGGGCGTGCGGGTCTACCAGGCGGTGGTGCTGGAGGCCGGCGACGCCGCGCGCGACCAGCGCCAGGCCGAGCAGGTCGACCAGTTCCTGACGGGTTTCCATCCGTTCTGAGTGCGGGACTGGCGCAACGTTTTTTCAAGGAGTGATGTCATGCGTTGGGAAGTTTGGCTGGCCTATTTCGCGGCCTGTTGGGTGATTGCCGTGTCGCCGGGTTCGGGCGCGGTGCTGTCGATGAGCCACGGCCTGTCCTACGGGCTGCGCAAGACCACCACCACCATCTTCGGCCTGCAGGCGGGGCTGGTGATCATCCTGCTGGTGGCGGGCGGCGGCCTGGGCGCGCTGCTGCTGGCTTCCGAGCACGCCTTCGCCGTGGTCAAGACGATCGGCGCGCTCTACCTGATCTACCTGGGCGTGCAGCAATGGCGCGCGCGCGTGGAGGACAGCCCGGCCGCCGCCGAGGACGCGGCCGCCGCGCCGCGCGTGGCCGCGCTGAGCCCGCGCCGGCGCTTCTCCACCGGGCTGCTGACCAACGTGACCAATCCCAAGGGCATCATCTTCATGGTGGCGGTGCTGCCGCAGTTCATCGACCCCACGCATCCGCTGGCGCCGCAGCTCGCCATCCTGGCCGCGACCATGTGCGGCGTGGACCTGGTGGTGATGCACGGCTACGCGCTGCTGGCCTCGCGCATGCGCGGCCTGTTCCGCAATGCGCGCGCCATGCGCTGGCAGAACCGCGTGTTCGGCAGCGTGCTGGTGGCGGTGGGCACGGCGCTGTTCTTCGTGCGGCGCCATCCGGCCTGACCGTCGGGCCCGCCCGCGCCGGCCGCATCGCCGCTGGCCCCGGGGTCGCGGGTTTGCTTAAATAGGTGCATTGTTCCGTTGCGGAGTCCAGCCATGCGCAGTCCCTCCCTCTTGCAGGCCCTGCCGTCCGGGCGTCCGTTCCATACCGTGCCGCCGGTGGAGGAGCCCGGGCCGCCGGGGGTGCCGCCCGACCTGCCGCTGCCGCCCGAGGAAGACCCGCCGCCGGCGGAGCCGCCGGTGGCCGTGCCGCCGCGCGGCTGAGGGCATTCGCCCAAGCCCCTCCCAAGGCTTGCTCAAGACCATCTCAAGGCCCGCGCAGCGCGCGCCGGTACTGGATGGCCTCGCCCACATGGCCGGGCTGCAATAGCCCGGCGCCTTCCAGGTCCGCCACCGTGCGGGCGATCTTCAATACCCGGAAATAGGCGCGCGCCGACCACGCCAGCTTGGTCATGGCGGCGCGCAGCATGGCCTGCGCCTCGGGCGCGAGCGGGCAGTGCTCGTCGATCTCGCGGCCGGCCAGGGCGGCGTTGGGTTTGCCCTGGCGCGCCTGCTGGCGGGCGCGCGCGGCCAGTATGCGCTCGCGCACGTCGGCGCTGGCTTCGCCGGGCGGGCCGTCGAGCATGTCCTGCTGGTCCTGGGCGCGCACCTCGACCTGCAGGTCGATGCGGTCGAGCAGCGGGCCGGAGAGCCGGGACTGGTAGCGCTGGACCTGGTCGGGCGTGCAGCGGCAGGGCCGGGACGGATGGCCGAGGTAGCCGCACGGGCACGGGTTCATGGCGGCGACGAACTGGAAGCGGGCCGGGAAGTCGGCCTGGCGGTTGGCGCGCGAGATGGTGACGCGGCCGGATTCCAGCGGCTCGCGCAGGACTTCGAGCACGCGGCGGTCGAACTCGGGCAGCTCGTCCAGGAACAGCACACCGTGGTGGGCGAGGGAAATCTCGCCGGGCCGGGGATTGCCGCCGCCGCCGACCAGCGCGGCGGCCGAGGCGGTGTGGTGTGGCGCGCGGTAGGGCCGCTCGCGCCAGCGGGCGGGCTGGAAGCCGGCGTTGGTGAGGCTTTGCACGGCGGCCGACTCGAGCGCTTCTTCCAGCGTCATCGGCGGCAGCAGGCCTGGGAAGCGCTGCGCGAGCATCGACTTGCCGGTGCCGGGCGGCCCCACCAGCAGCGCCGAATGCTGGCCCGCGGCGGCGATCTCCATCGCGCGGCGGGCCTGGGCCTGGCCGCGCACGTCGCGCATGTCGGGGCAGTCCGGGCCATTGTCGGCGAGCGCGACCAGCGGTTCGGCGCGCGGCAGGCGGCCGTCGGGCAGCGGCCCAAGGTGAGCGCAGACTTCCAGCAGGGAGCGCGCCGCGTAGACGGTGATGCCGTCGATCAGGGCGGCCTCGGGGGCGTTCTCGGCCGCCACCACGAAGGCGCGCGCCGGCCCGGCGCCGGCGGCCGCGCGCGCGGCGTTGTCGCGCCCGAGGCCCATCGTCATGGCCAGCGCGCCGCGCACCGGGCGCAGCGCGCCGGACAGCGACAGCTCGCCGGCGAACTCGCAGGCGTCCAGCCCGTCGAGCGGGATCTGCCCGCTGGCGGCGAGGATGCCGAGGGCGATGGGCAGGTCGAAGCGCCCCGATTCCTTGGGCAGGTCGGCTGGCGCGAGATTGACGGTCTTTCTCTATGTATCATAGACCTACTGCTCTGAGTAAATTACGGGCTAACCAGTGGGGGACTGATACACCATGCCTACCTATATCGCTCTGAATAGAAGCCTCCCAGCCGAGGTCAAATACAAAGCAACGAAAAGAGCACATGGTGTGGACTACAAGAGCGTCGTCGTCTTCCAGGCACGTCAACTTGGAATTACCGCAGCTCGAACTTGGATTGCTGTCGCGCTTCTCGCTCTCAAGGAAAAAAACGAAACACAAGGTGAGCTCCAAGCCACAGACCTCGGCTACTTACGTACCATCGTCGACCGCCTTTGCGCCGAAAAAAAGGTGAAGAAAAAAATGTGCTGCCAAATCAACACAGTTGGGAGGCGAGAAGTCACAGCACTTTTTCAGGATGTGGAATCCATCATTGGTGGCTTCACATGGGCGGAGGCCACCAAGGCTAGAGGCTCAATGTACTTCCGGCGTGTGATGGTCGAAGCCGTGCCGTCCTCGCTGTTCGCCGAAGATGTCCATGACCACTCCAGGTACTTCAAGACCTCTCTGACGGGAAAGTACGTTCCTCGCCAGACGCTGTCCCATTTCCCCACCGCGGCGGACCCTCGCGCGGACCCCATTGATGCCATACCCCACGAAGACGTCAAGGACTTGCGCACAAAGGCCGTGCAACTCATGGAGACGGACATAGGTGCGGTGAAAAGTGCCTGCGAGCATGACCTGAAGTTCTGGGCAGCCATCAGGGAAAAGCTCCGCAGCTATGCGCGAACCTCAATAACTGATGAGATATACGAGGAGATTCTAGATTTTATTAATACCCGAAAAGCTAGTCAGAGAAACCTGATTTCACCCCAAGACTACTCCACGGAAACTTTGCTTGGTGCGTTCGGTAGATTCGAATGTGACGCGCGAGTGAATCGAATGAAGCTCGGAATCTGCTTTGATGCAGATGTTCGCGATTCAATATTGAACGTGCTAGGAATTCCTGAAAAGGAAATGGATGGGCTTCAACTCCACCATATTGTCGGTCTTTGCATCAATTTTCACGCGAGAGAGTTGGTGGCGGCATTCTATGCTTTGCTTTGTCACTCAAAATGGAATAGTGACGCGCTCAGGAGCTTGCAGCGCGGAAACATCGAAAAACACGAGCGTCAATATAAAATTCAGGGTTTTAAAAATAAAACTAATGACTACACGCCTCCGGTATTAATCGAGCCGGGAGACGGTCCGGCGTGGATGGCGATGAATCTTCTGCTTTGGAATCACGACCAATTGAAGAGCAAAGGTCTCATTGACGAGAATCAGCAACTCATGTGGTTTTCGTGGACAAGGCAGCAAGCGCTTCCCATGACAAAATGCTATACCGCATTTTCGCGGCCGAAACACGCGCTGCTTTCAAGGCACAATGTCCCATGGTTTTCCGACGAGCAGGTGAGAAACCACAATCTCACCCTCACGAGTCTGCGCAAAAGAGACGGAATTTTCGATGCCCAAGTTGATGCGGGTCACGCCGGCCTAGGTACTACAGAACATTACGTCGACCAGTTCATCAATCAGTTGCTGATGTCTTCCCAGAATCTCGAATTTCAACGTCGATTGGACTCAACGCAGAGAATCGAACTATGGGGCGAGCAATCCGATTTTGTGAAGCGATTACGCTTTCAGAAATTCGATGAGCGACTGGCGCTTCCCGTCGGCGACGGGACATCGTGCGTAGATGCCTCTAACCCACCGGACATAGGGTGGCTTGCGGGTGAGAAATGCGATGGCAAACATTGTCATGCGGGTAACGGGTGCAAGAACAACAGAATCTCTATTACGCAGTCTCGCGTCGAAGAGTTGTGGAGATTCCTTGGTTATTACAAAAGGAACTGGCGAAGACTTCTCGCAGAGAATGAAGACGCGTTTAGAGAATTCCATGCTCCGGCGATGCTATTCGCCTTGACCTTCATGGATTTTCTTCGTGACAGTCAATACTGGAGCGACGTCAAGAAATTCATACCCACCGAGGGCGCTAATGAAAGTTAATGTGGAAAGAGAGGATGACCTCCGCTACGACAATGAGTGGAGCATTGCGAAAATTAATGCGCACATAGTTAGCCCATCCCTGCGAGTTAGCGATGAATGGGTATTGGAACTAACTCAACTTCCCTCTGAAGGCGGTGGACTGTATAGATGCGACCTTCGCGACCTCTCTTTGCCGGCAAACTTCTTGGCAAATCGAGCAATCTCCTTGGTAGACCACCCGGCGTTCGCCGGAGTTATTGTAATGCTTGTGGACAACTACTTAGGAAGGTCCTCAAATTCACACAGCCGAAGCATATGGGTGCGGTCAACAATCAGAATCGCCTCATACTTTCTAGAGTTTCTTTGGAACAACGATTGTACAAGTCTTAAGGCAGTGCCGCAGACGCTTTTCGATAAATTTGCTACCAATTTGTCCTCGGGGGGATTGCTTGAGGCGTTATCGATTAAGTCTCGGATGGCGCAACAAAATATGGGGCTGCAAGACGAGTGCGCTAGTCGAGATGCGGCTCGCACTCTCGGAACTAACTATCTCACATTTTTGGCGGCTATCCGAAACGAAAATGATAAAAGCGAAAATGAAGATGATAGCTCTAGTGTCTCTGCAAGCGCTTTGCATGATATTTTCTCTGTTGCAAATTTCCTATTCGACATCCCCGGCGAGTTGAGTCTTCCTTACCGTCCATACCCAAAGGCATTTGTGCTCAGCAGGCTCCTGGGAAACAGAAGTGAAAGCACAAAGAACTTATCCAACGAGAAGGCCGGAAAGTTGCTGCGCGTGTCATTCCTATGGTTGTACGAGCGAGCGCCGTTGTTGTTGTCCCTTCTGAGGGAAATGATAGATGCGACTATTAACCATAAGATGAAAAGTCGCAAGCAACTCGGAAGAACACTGCCGCAAATATTTGCGGTTTCGGAGTTTAGGAAGGGGCTCGAAAAATTATTGCCTTTTCCATTAGTAAGTCTGGATATTTCCAGAGGTCGGGACGAATCACATTCGCTCCGTGAGGCGCTAACCTCGCTCCTTACCGCGTGCTTCATCTTGATAGCGTTCATGAACGCCAGGCGTAAAAGCGAAGTCAGTCATCGCTATATTGGCCTGCAGGAAAATTCTCTGCGAGTGATTGATGAAGAAATGGAGCTGTATGTCGTGACCTTTTTTCTACAGAAGAAGCGTCATCAAGCGCGAGTGCCATATTTTGTGAACCGGGCGACGCGGGACGCTATTGGGGTCTTGATGGATTTGCAAGCTGAGTTTCAGCGCCTTGATGATGCCATTCCTCCGAACAACGACAGCCAGGAATCTGCGGCGGCTGAGAATCAATCCTTGTTCAGGTATCGGCGATTCAGTGTGGCTCACGGTGTGAATAAAAAAGCAACGATGTTCAACTTTGCGTCGACGATTCGCAGTAGCGACAGTCGCTCGCTGATGGTGGAGGCTTTAGGTAAAGATGTAAAAATTGACGGCCAGACCCAGGTCTTCCGTCGAATGTATGCAATCATGAATTTCTATCGGTATGAGGATGCGAGCATACAAGCCTTAAGCTATCAAATGGGCCATGAGTTTATTACGACCACCGGTGCATATATTGGAGATTCATTGACTAGGCCGGAATTTCAAAGCGTATTTGATATTTCCTCCGCCGATGTTGAGGCACTGAAGAGGGCGGCCTATGCTGATGCTGCAGACCTGAATAAATACATCGAGGACGCAGGCAACGAGAAGCTGATGGAGGAAGTCTTAGGGGTTCTGAACGGTGGAAAATACTCCGGCGGATATAGAAAGGTTATCAACCGCCTGGCACTAAAAGTAGCAGGAATGGCTAGTTTTCATGGGGATATAGAAGACCAGGCTGAGGTGGTGCTTCATAATTTGAAGAGCCGCGGGCATTTTCCTAAGCCAATGAAGCATGGGCAGTGCTTTCTTGGTGGCTCCGAGAAAAAGAAATCGGCACACTGTTTCTCAAAGATTGATGGCGCTGTGCATCGAGAGCGGGCCAGTCCCGAGGTATGCGGTAAGTGCGTCTTCCATCTGACGAAAGCCGCATATGTCCAGAATCTCGTCAATGATAACGAGAAGCAGAGGAAGAGATTGAGGGAGGGCCATTTTACCGGCCTTCAACGGCGAAGGGTTCAGCTTGAATGCGATAATCTAGACAGCGCCATTCACTTGCTTCGCACGCGTTTGGAGATTGAGCATGAGAACAAAGAAGAATGAAAGCCGTGATGAAGAGGTGCCTCATAAGCCTGCAGTGGCGTACTCGTCAGAAGACAAGGCCAAAAGGAATATTGAGGCAAAACTAGACGCGTTATCGTACATTTTGGATTTATGTGTTGAGTCGCAGGAAAATGCCAAAAAGGTTTTTGAAGCAGTAGAAAAAGATGATGGCGATGCGATACTTTTACCGAAGTCACAACGTCAATTCTTGATATGGAGCGACATTTCTCTCCTCAAAAGTTTGGGGTACCAAGGAGAGGGATTCCGTCGTACTGGTAATGGAACATTAAACCGTTATACTACGCTTCATAGCCAGGTGGAGGAATTAACTTCCAACCTTTGGAAAGAACTTCAGACGCAAAGGGAGAGGCGTGCCGAATCGACGGAAAGCCAGTTGCGGAAAGCACTGAAACGGGAGCGCATGCGTACCGCGACCCTGGAGCGCGATATTATCGAACTGCGACGACAACTCCAGAATGAGTCAGAAGAGAGAATTGCAGCCCAGGAGAAACTCAAAGAGTTTGGTCGTCAGTATGGACACATCATACTTCGCGAAGGAAAAAAGGAATCGGCAAAGGTTCTAAGTCTAGAAAAAGCAGGGCGAGGCGATGGAAAACGATAGCGACCGTCTGGGCTTAAAGTCAGTAACCATTGGTGCTAGGCGCTATTTCGTTGCCTATTCGCCAGAGGATGATGTGCTTATTTGGCCGTTGATGGACTATGCCATCTTTCTTTCTGATAGATTACTTTTGGACGAAAAATCTGTTGAAAAAACAATTCGAAGTGTTGCTTCGTTTATTAACTACATGTGGGGCGAATATCGGGCTCGTGTGTCGAGAAAATATCCGACTCCACAATTTCTGATAGAGCAAGCGTACGACTCGGTCTTGGAGCGCTATCGCAACAATGAGCTGCGACTTGTGATGCAAAAACCGAATTCGAGTGGAGATGAGATTCTTGCAAGAAAAACGGTGAACGCAAAGCTTGTTGAAATATACTATTTCCTTGCCTGGTATCAACATACTACCGGCTGCAAAGGATTAATCGGCTCCAGAGAGTGTAGGGTTACATCCGAGCTGAAACATGCAACTTCCCGCCGTGGTATGCGTACGAGTACATCGTCTAGCCGCGTGATGTTTCCCAAGCTGTACAAGAGGACCGGGAAGAATTCGACGAAACGGCACGGCTACGCCGCTACGGACTCCGATGTTGCAAAGCTGTCTGAATATATAAAACACGAGTTTACTGCATTCGCGGCGGTACGCAACAACTTGATGCTCACGATTGCCGACGAGATGGGGTGGCGATGCGAGAGTATCGTTTCGCTACGTTGCTCCCTATTTACAGATGAGCGAGTAGAGCGGATGTCCACCGAGGGGCTGATATGTGTACCCGATGCACAGAAGTTCGGCTATCAGAATCAATTCAAGCTTCCACCAAAGCTCGTACTGAAAATCTACCACTTTATCAATGATGCTAGGAAGTCCTTCCTGGATGAAATGGGATGGAAGGAAAACCGGACGAAAGACCAGGTCTTTATTTCTGCGAAAGACGGTAGGCCGCTAAAGCCAAATTCCGTCTCTGCTATCTTCGGCACGGCCATGAAGAAAATTGGCGCTCCGCGACGTGCTGGAATCCATTCCATGAGACATAAATTCGCCAAGAAGGAGGTTGGCGAAGAAACGTTGGCGAGAGCCGCCTTGGGCTTGGACACTAGCGCGCGTTCCGTGGCAACAGCAGTAGCACTGAAGACCGGGCACGCGAATCCGGATTCACTTGTCGACTACGTCAATGAGACGCAATCTGAGTTGGCAAGGCAGGCAATTAAGAGGCTTGGGACAAAATCAGAAGAATCGTGATGTTGTTGCTCATCGAAGCGTTAAGACCGGCATGAGCTGTTCAGCGCGGGCGGGCCTAAGGAAGAATCCGAATCGACTCCCTGCGGGGCGAAGACGTGCAACAGCCATAACAGGGCTCAATTTGCCTTCCCGAGCCTAGTGGATAGGCTCGGTGCATTGGCCGTTAAGGGGGGAGGGGCTAGCTCCAGGCGTCGTCGCGCAGGGTACGTTTAGCAGTTGCGCTTGCCCCGGCGCAGGGAGCCATGCTCCGCAAGCGTACCCGTCCGTCTGATGCTAGGAGCTATGACGATGCTGGCGAGGCCACGTCCTTCGTAGTCGCGACCGCTGATTGGCCCGTCGGTGTCACTACCGCTTTGGAATCCAATGCCAGGGCCGCGAACCGCTTTTTGTCCCACGAATGGTTACTGAAGTCCGGCTTCTCGGTGGGAGGTAGCATGTCTCCCACCTCAAGACGCTTCAGTTCCCGCCTCATAACCCGGAGGGCATGAGAATGCAGTGGCTTTTCGAAAAAACTTGGGAAAAACCAGAAGCCGAGCATGGTCAGCGCGACAACGCAAAGCGCCTGGACCCACGCCTCAGTAAACAACAGGGTTACGAGGAGAACTAAGCCATAGAGGATGAAAAGTTCCCAGCGCAAACGACGGAAGAGTCGAGCGGCAATGGCGAAGGATTGAGAAAACTTAGCCTCATCTGCGAGTCGCTTTCGATGTTGCTCCTTCGCGCGGTCATCTCGCTCAGCCTGCAACTGACTCTCCGCCTGTACCCGTTGTAGAGTCTGGGACGTGTCAGGAATTTTG
>NZ_AQPL01000569.1:0-4226 GCF_000395345.1 Cupriavidus sp. WS
AGAACGTATGCGGCGAGGCTTCTTCAGCGGCGGGAGCGGCGGCGGGGGCGGCCGCCGCGTCCGGGGTGCTCTGGGCGTAAGCTGCGGGAACAAGACCGCAAAGCACGACTGCACTGGCGCTGACTGCAAAGGCCAACTTCTTCATGGATTTCTTCTCCTTTTTTTGGCTCGGTACTCGTGTGTTTGAATAAATGTAAAACGAGGCTCCTGGTTTCATTACTGCAACTGCCGTGCCAGCCTCACGGACCCCGCCGCCCACGGTTTTTGTGCAGATTGAATCCCTCCCCGATCCCCCCGCCGCGGGCCGCCGCGAGGGCGTCCACACGTCAAAAGGTGTTACCAGGCCGCGCTGGCGCTTTCCCGGCGGCGCGCGAAGCGCGATAATCGGCCCATGCCGGCGGCATGTGCCGAGTGCGCACCGCGTTTGCCCGCGCCCCCGGGAGGCTGCACCGCGATGCAGCAGAGCGGAGCCGCCCACCCATCATCCGCACCAACGCGGTGCAAAAGGAGAATCACCATGAAACCGACCGACCTGTTCAACGACTTCCAGGCCAAGGTCAGCGAGGCGCTGCGCAACTCGCCCGCCAAGGACATCGAGAAAAACGTGCGCAGCATGATGGCGCAGGGCTTTTCCAAGCTCGACCTGGTCACGCGCGAGGAATTCGACGTGCAGTCGCAGGTGCTGGCCCGCACCCGCGCGCGCCTGGAAGAACTGGAAGCGCGCGTGCTCGAGCTGGAACGCCGCGCCGCCGGCGGCACCGACACCCCGGCTGCCGGCTGACGCGCTTGCCGCGCCGCCGCCGCTGCATGGTCCCGGATAGCGTCCCGAATATGGTCCCGGACCGCGCCGGGACACCGGGAAGCCCGGGCCGCAGCCCGACCCGCCACGATGGCCGCCGCACTCCGGCGGCCATTTTCGTTAACACTTCCGCAACGCCGGCGGCGCCGCGATGAGCCTCGCCCTGCTGCGCAGCCGCGCCCTGACCGGGCTGGAAGCCCCGCTGGTGTCGGTCGAGGTCCATCTCGCCAACGGCCTGCCCGCCTGCAGCATCGTCGGCCTGGCCGAGACCGAGGTCCGCGAAAGCCGCGAGCGCGTGCGCGCGGCCATCCTCAACAGCCGCTTCGAATTCCCGAACCGGCGCATCCTCTGTTGTCAACCGGGTTTTTGGCTTTTTTGCTCTAGGTAGGTTTTCGTCTTTTTATCTAAGCAAGGCAAGCCCCGAAGGGGCGCGTCAGTATTCGAGTGTGGGCAAGTCCGGTACCCCGAAGGGGGCTGTCCACAGCCTTGTGCTGTGGACAGCGGACTTGTCCATACGGGGTGCACCAAAAAGCACTATTTTATTTGTGCCCGTTAGAGCATTTTTATTGATGTGCTTGATTCGACGCTCCGCGCGAAAGCGACCGCTAGGAGGGAGCGAGCTTCCCACGATGCCCTTGTAGGCCAAGTTCCCTCGATGAGGAAGTTGCCCTGAAACGTAAGGCAACATATTGCCCGCTAACGGCCTAGCGCCATTCTTCCAGCAGGAACCTGCCTGTAGTTGCGGATGAGTAGTCACCCACACTTGTGACACCGCTATGAGGGCTTCAGTGCTGAGCGTCCAAGGAAGGCGGCGAAATGGCAGCGGGCCTCTTGTCAGACAACATTCTTCCCGAGCAGCCTTTTCGACGACAACCGGTTCTCTACGATGTAGCCAATCTCCTTTTTGTCGGCCTTCAGTAGGTACCGCCACACAAGGAGGAAGTCGGCGAGCTCGTCGTTATCGCAATAGAAGTATGCCGTCGGGACTTTGAGCGCTTTTGCGAGCTTTGCTGTGACTTCGAACGGGGGCTCGTGGACACCGCTCTCGTAGCGACTGATGCGCGCGCTGGCGGTGTGTTCGTCCAGACCAATTTCAACACCGAGTTTGTCCTGGGGAATGCCGGCACGCCGCCTTGCCTGTCGCAAGCGGCGCCCAAAAAGGGTAACCGGCTCTTTTCTTCCCATTCTGCGAATATCGTAGAAATCGCGTTGCGTTTCTCTACGAAATTCGTAGAATCAAAAACCAGCCACGAACGACCGGAATAGCTTGACAAATCGCCATTTCATGGTTCTTTCCGGGCCGCAGGCACTATGACCCACCACAGGGACTGCCCCTCTCGCACACGAGGGGACACTCCCGACATGCCCGCACAAGCGGCAGGAGCCAGGAATGGACCTCAATGACGTACCCGACGACTTCCCACGGCCCACGCTTCCAGCCGTAGTTCCTGGCGGGCAGCCAAAAGTGGGCGCCACCTTGTCATGGAACGTCTACGTTGGCGGCCAAACACCAGAAGGAAGATTCGAGCGCTGGTTCATATGCGAGGACCTGGCTCAGCAACTACTTCTAGTAGCTCAAGCTGACGCTGCGAAGCATCCCCATCATTCGCCAGACGAGACGCTTGGACGCGTACGCGTATCCGTTGCGCGCAAAGGCTGGGTATCGCCTGATGAATTGGATTGGCTTCTGCAGCGAATGAAGGTACTCCTCCAGTGGTAGCGGAAGTGCGAAGCGACATGTTGCCCAGTGGGGGAGATGCCGTGAGCAAAACAAAATCCTCCACGTTCGGACCTGATGCCTTCGGCTACATGCCGACGCCCGCCCTGCACCTTGGAAGCATAGTGCGGGACATTCCACCAATAGTTGGGCTCTTGGGTACGGCTACATGCCACACCCCAGCCGAGCTATTGGCGTGCCGTGCACGCTTTGGTAATCCCACCTACGCCATCGCAGACTCCGACGATGGCGTGACCTGGTACTTCTCAAACGACCTAATGGAGGCGATTGCTATCGGGCTGAAGTGGGTCGAAAAGGACTGTGCGCTGGTGCAGATTCCCGAAGACCAAGACGGTGAAGCAGTCTATGCCTACATCGTGCGAGGCCTCGAAGATGACCGCACATTCGGCCAGCGCTTGTATGACCAGAAGTTCTGGCGACGAGCAGGGGGGGACTTGAATGAACCTGCGACACCAGAAATCTTGACTCGGGTGCGCATTGAGCTCTTCAAGTTCATGGCCCGATGGGGCAGCCCATTTCTCTTACTCGACTTCTCGGAGCCAGCTTCGGTTGCGATGTACCTACAGGATTGGAAGGATGAGCTTGAACTGTAACTCCCATCGACCGCGAGTCGCCTTCTGCCGGTCAGGCCCGTGACTCAGCGACTCTCGAAAGCTATAGGCGCTCGACCGGCGACCGATTGATGACGTCCGCCAGGTGTTCGCACTGTCGCGCGCAGAAGCGGCAAGGCTTCCCCGTCTTTCCTGGGTTGCCGTCATCTCCATCACTGCAGTGGTCGCCTGCGAGCAGGCTTGGTATCGCCTGTGGCTTCTGCAGCGAATGAAGACCCTGCTGCAATGGTAGGAGCGGAGGTTCTGGCGTGGAACCATGTATCTGGAGAGCGCAACATGTCATGCCGTGATGAGGAAGGAGAAGTTGTGTTTGCTCGCTACGTGCCTAAGCCCGCGCTATGGCTAGGGAAGATAGTCACAGACATTCCGCCAGTGGTTCAGGCTTTGGGTAAAGCTACGTGCCACACCCCGGACGAGCTATTGGCCAGCGTGGAGCGCTTTGGCTATCCCACCTATGCAATCGAAGACCCCGACGACAGTGTGGCCTGGTACTTCTCAAACGATTTGCAGGAGGCGGTTGCCCTCGGGCTGAAATGGGTTGAGAAGGACTGCGCTCTGATACAGATTCCCGAAGACCAGAATGGCGAAGTTGTCTATGCCTACGTAGCGCGAGGCCTCGAAGATGACCCAGACCTCGAGTACCTTTTGTATCGCGAAGGCTTCTGGCGCGCTGCGGGCGGGGACTTGAATGAAGCAGCGACACCGGAAATCATGACTCGGTTGCGTATGGAACTCTTCAAGTTCCTAGCCCGATTGGGGGGAGGACAATTCATCTTGCTGGACTTCTCAAATCCGGCTTCCGTTACAAGGCACCTAGAGAATTGGGAGAAGGACCTTGAGCAGTAGCATAAATCGGCTGCCGGCCGTCATGAGCAGGTTACAGCCATGACCAAGCGGCTCTCGGGAGCTATAGCCGCGCTCTACCGGCAACCAGACAATGGGGTCCGCCAGGTGCTCACGCTGTCGCGTGACGAAGCAGAAAGGCGCGGCCAAGTATGTGGCGAAGTTGTCTATGCCTACGTAGCGCGAGGCCTCGAAGATGACCCTCCTACGCGCCGAGTTCCCTAGCACTGAATGG
>NZ_AQPL01000570.1:0-5107 GCF_000395345.1 Cupriavidus sp. WS
TCCTACGCGCCGAGTTCCCTAGCACTGAATGGAGTCGAGCAGCGGATTCGCCCAGGGGTTGCAGGAGCCATGGACAAGCGATGACACGCAGGCACCTTACACTAGACGAAATGGAGGCCGAGATAGGAGGCTATCTGAGGACCTACCGCATCCATCGCAACATCGACCAGGCTACCCTCTCAAAGCGCGCTGGAATCAGCGTGCGGGCTCTGCGGAATCTCGAGGCAGGCAACGGTTCGTCATTGCGCACCCTCTGCACGGTGCTTAGAGCCCTGGGCCGCGAAGGATGGCTCGACATGATTGCGCCTGCTCCTACCATCAACCCGTTGATGCTTACAAGGCAGGCAAAGCCACGACAGCGGGCAAGCAAGCCCAGGAAGAAGAAGCCGACATTCAAGGAAGCGTCGGCAGCGATTCCGGACGTGGGTGAGAACGATTGACTTCCATCGCAATGGATAGCAGCGAGCAGACCTCGTGCCATGGCCGCTTGTGAGATAGACGCCTGTGGCCCGGATACCACAGCAACTCGAATCTTCCGTCACTACTGTTCGGTGTAGCTAATCATGCTGAAAGTCACTGTTGAAGTTGTCGGCCAGAGCGGCTCGGCCAGGGAGATAGCAACCGCTTACATAGGCAGGCTCGAGCGCAGTGCCACTCCCGACTACGTGGTGCAGTTGCACGAAGACCAGCGCCAGCACGGCGAGAAACGAACTCTGCATGCCTACCCGCGCCACGCATCATCCATCTTTGACCTAGTCGCGCGCGCTCTCGCAGTGGGGTTGACGGGGACCGAGGAGCTCCCTCCTCGCCCGAAGCCCCTCAGTGTTCCTATCCACCGTTCAGGTAACACCGACTACGTTCGGCTTGGCGAAATACCTGAGCCCGCAGCGACTCTCTTCCGCAAACGCATTGAGTATTCAGGGTGCCCCGTCATTGAAGAAGACCCTACGCCGATGGACTGCGCATACGCGTCCGACTGGCAGGACTTTTTGACCGGCCGGAGATAGCGCAAGAAAGCGCTCTCTGAGGTTCCGACGGACTACGGAGTTGGGCGAGAAGTGCGGCATCCGCTATGTCGCTGACTCTTCCAGCCCGCCTCCGGTTCGCTACCAATGAGCAGAGCAATGAGCGTGCGAGGGCGGCAATCCCGCGCCGTTGTGTCTCCACAACAATTGGCGTGCCGCAAAATTCCCCCATCGGGTATTTTCGAGCGGCTTACCCGGGCTGCGCCGCTCGCCGCATGCAGAGGAAGTCCACACCCAAGCCCGACTTGAATATCTGAGAGCTGAGCCGGCTGCCCCTTGCGGAGGGGGGCGCTAGCCTTCTCGGGGCAGCTCTCTGTAGATATGATTGTGCTGGTCATATTTTTTGGAGTGGGCTATGCCGGATAACGAATTTGCGGTTCAGGTGCCGTTTGGTACAGATAGCTTTGCGGACAATCCTGAGCCGCGCTGTCCTTGTCTTCTCCTCCTCGACACATCCGCATCCATGGCGGGCGCGGCCATCCGAGAGCTGAACAACGGTGTTATCGCGTTCAAGGATGAACTTGCGGCAGACACCCTGGCCATGAAGCGCGTTGAAGTTGCAGTGGTTACCTTTGGACCAGCCCAGGTAAGGAACACTTTTCAGACGGCGCCCAATTTCATTCCTCCCCATCTGGAGGCCACGGGGGACACGCCAATGGGAACGGCAATCAAGCAAGGCCTGGAGCTGTTGCGCCAGCGCAAAGAAGAATATCGGTCCAACGGCATTTCCTTCTATCGCCCATGGGTGTTCCTCATCACTGACGGCGCTCCTACCGATGAATGGCAATCCGCCGCTGCGCTCGTCAGGGAAGGCGAAAACTCGAAGTCGTTCGCATTCTTCGCAGTGGCCATCGACGGCGCAAACATGGAGGTATTGCGGCAGCTTAGCGTTCGGGACCCTGTAAAGCTGAGTGGCCTCAAGTTCCGCGAGTTGTTCCAATGGCTGTCTAACTCGATGAAGTCAGTCTCGCAGTCCACACCTGGCACTGCGGTCGCTCTTCCCGCTCCCTCGGGATGGGCAGTGGTGTGACGTGGAACGTCATTAGCGCTAGTACCATCGGTACCGCGCACGTAGCTAACGGCGGACACTGCCAAGATACCTGCTTCGCTGACGTGGTAACCGGCGCAGATGGCGCCCCACATCTTGTGTGCTTGGTCTCGGACGGCGCCGGCAGTGCACAGTTCGCTGCTCAAGGTGCCGAGCTGGCATGCTCCACTGCAATTGCCGGCATCGAGACCACGCTAAGTCGCGGAGGCAATATAGCTAGAGCCGACATCGCAGAATGGGTCGTTGCCATCCAGGAAGCCATTCGAAATGCCGCCAGCTCTCAGGGACATACATCCCGGGACTACGCTTGCACCCTCGTTGGTGCCGTCGTGGGGACCCAAAGCGCTGCATTCTTCCAAATCGGCGACGGGGCAATTGTGGTCTCAAATCCGTCCGTCCAAGGAGTCGTATTCTGGCCCGAGCCTGGCGCCTATGCCAACATGACTCACTTCGTAACAGACGATGATGCCTTGGGTCACCTTTGCATGGCGATAGTACCTGTCAACGTCGAAGAGATTGGAGTCTTCAGCGACGGATTACAGCGGCTAGCCCTGGCATTTGACGCCAAGCTTCCGCACCATCCGTTTTTCGACCCAATGTTCAATGTCCTTAGGAGCAAGAAGCAGGATGAATGTGAGGCGCTGAGCGTCCAACTCTCTCAGTTCCTCGACAGCAAACAGGTAAACGAACGGACTGACGACGATAAGTCTCTCATTCTCGCAACTCGTAGGACCGCATGAATGGAGCTCTATGACGGTCAGGGTCGCCGAATTTCTCTCGGAAGGGTACTTGGTCGCGGCGGCGAAGGCTCCGTCCACGAGGTTCCGTCAATCAGTCCTCATTTGGTAGCGAAGGTCTACCACGAGGCCATCTCGCCCGAAAAGCAGGCGAAGTTACGTGCCATGGTCAGCCGCGCGGATGAGCGGCTGAGGGACATTGCGGCATGGCCCACGCAGACCCTCCACCCCGCGGTCAACGGGCCGGTGCGAGGGTTCTTGATGCCCAAGGCAGCGCAGGCTGAACCCCTTCATCACCTGTATGGTCCAGGTCAACGAAAGCAACAGTTTCCCAGTGCCGACTGGGCGTTTCTCGTGAACACGGCTCGCAACGTGGCTTCAGCTTTTGCTACGGTGCACGGTGCAGGTTGCGTCATTGGTGACGTCAACCCCAACTCAGTATTTGTTTCCCGGAATACTCTGACACGCCTCATTGACTGCGATTCATTCCAGATTCCAAACGGGAGGTCGCCGTTCCTGTGTGAAGTTGGCGTTCCGAATTTCACACCGCCAGAGCTTCAAGGGCTACCCTCCTTCAAGAACGTACAGCGAACGCCGAATCACGACAACTTCGGATTGGCTCTGCTTGTCTTCCACCTTCTGATGATGGGCCGACATCCGTTCTCCGGTCGCTATTCCGGAAGCGGTGACATGCCCCAAGAAAAGGCCATCAAGGAGTTCCGATACGCTTTTTCCGCGCCGGCTGGCAGGAGGGGGATGTTACCTCCCCCGAACACGGTCGGACCGGAGATTCTGCCGCCAACAGTAGCAGCAATGTTCGAACAGGCCTTCACAGAAGGCGGTGCCCATGCATCGGGACGACCTACCGCTCAGAACTGGATTGCAGCACTAGACGGTCTAAAACATCAGCTCCGTACCTGTGGGAACGAAGCCGTTCACAAATTCCATGGCGGACTCAGCGGCTGCCCATGGTGCGAGCTGGAGCAACGCGCAGGGATTGTATTCTTTATAGGTTTCATCACCGGCACTTCGAGTTCGGCAGCAAGCACGCCCAGTTTCGACATACACCGAGTGTGGGCCGCAATATTGGCCGTTCCTACACCAGGAACGGCAGCGGCGCCGGTGTTTGCCAGTCCTGGCAATCTAACTCCAAAGCCTTTGCCGGCTGACCAACGACGCACCAAATCGTGGCGCAAGATTCGTCGTTGGTCGGCAGTGCCCGTATTCGTTGCGTGCGTTGCGATTTACCCACACCTCTGGTTCTTTGCAGTAATTCTCGCCGGCTTCCTCTTCTTCAGTGGCACCTCGCATTTACGCGAACGAGAGCTGCGCAAATCCGCATTAGACGATGCAAAGAGAGTAGCCTCCGCTGCATGGTCTCAGTGGACAAACATAGCCACAGACAAGGCGTTCCAGGACGAGCTCGCTGAGCTGAAACAGACCCGTACTGAGTTCGAGGAGTTGGCGAACAGGTTCGCAAACGATAAGCAAAGGCTGCATGCCAATGCCCGCGAACTGCAGCTGCGCAAACACCTCGAACGATACTTCATCTCAAACTTTGACATCCCCGGCATTGGGCCAACGCGCAAATCTACCCTCGCCTCCTTCGGAATTGAGTCGGCTGCGGATGTCTCGTGGAACCGAATTCGGGCCATCAAGGGATTCGGAGAGAGGCTGACGCGTGAGCTAGTGGACTGGCGCAAAAAGATGGAATCGCGCTTTGTTTTTGATGCTAGCAAAGGCATCGACCCTGCCGATGTGGCTGCGTTGCAGCAGCGTTACGCACAGCATAAGCGCCAGCTAGAGGCTCAGCTTTCTTCAGGACCTGAACGGCTCAAGAAGGCACGACAAAAGATTGAGCAACAGCGAAGCGTCATTCGGGAAATGGTACTCAACGCAAGCTTGCGGGTCGCTCAGGCTGAGATAGATTTCAAAGCTGCCGAATAGGCGCCCCTCCGTTCGAGCTACTCGGACACTGTAATGTACTGCCCTTTATCCTTGTTGGTAATCCGTCGTCCGCAACGTTCGAGCCGCTGACCGCGCTCCCATTGTGCCAGCGTAGCTTTGTCGGCGGCATTGACTGGTGTGAGTTTGGTGTAATCGGACAGATATAGATAGCTGCCATCAACCCCAGCTGTGCCGAGCCAGAATCCATCGCACCGAACGACTGTAGGGGATGCCATGCTGACTGAAGGTACGGATGGCTTGGACACCAGCTTTCTGCTCGAATCAACAACTGGCGGGCTGGCTTCTGTCACTGCTGGTGTTTCGCTTGCTGAACCTGTCAGATTTTTTGT
>NZ_AQPL01000571.1:0-5673 GCF_000395345.1 Cupriavidus sp. WS
CGGGCTGCGCGGGCGGCGTCGCGCCGACCGCCGAAGCCGCCGCGGCCGCGTCGATCTCCCGGCGCAGCGGACGCTGGTTGGCCTGCAGGGCCTTCATGCCGTCGATCTCGGCGATCAGCTCGTATTCGGACGGCAGCTCGTCGCCGCCGAACTTGACCAGCTTGTCGCCGTCAAAGAAGACCGTGTAGTGGCGCTGCTGCACCACCGGGGTGTTGCCGCGGCGGAACGAGAAGAAGTAGTCCCAGCGGTTGCCGTGGAAGACGTCGGTCAGCAGCGGCGTGCCGAGCAGGAACTTGACCTGGTCGCGCGTCATCCCTTCGCGCAGCTGGGACGCGGCCTCGCGCGAGACGAAGTTGCCTTGCACGATGTTGATACGGTACGGCGTGATCGCGTTGGCGAGCTTGCGCGACGTATTGTCATAAGTGGAGCACGCTGCCATCAGCACGGCAGCGGCCAGCACAGAAGTAACCAGCGTCGGACGCATGGCGGACGAACGAAATGAACGCATGTATCTCGCTTCTAGAAGGGAGAGGAAAGTGCCGGTTCCGGCCCCCGCGGCCATTGCCACGGGACGGCTGGGGCGATGCATCATCGCGGGCGCAGCCTGGGGCAGCCGGCGGCGCCCAGGCAACCGCCGAGGCGACTTTTGCCGCCAAAACCCTTATGATTCAATAATCCAGACATTGTACTCTAGGGAGTCACGCCCATGCCGAGTCCGGCGGACCTCAAAAATATCGGTCTCAAAGCGACCGTACCCCGTCTGAAGATCCTCGAGATCTTCCAGACCAGCGAGCAGCGCCACCTGAGCGCGGAGGACGTTTATCGCATCCTGCTCAACGAACAGATGGACATCGGCCTTGCAACCGTCTATCGCGTGCTGACCCAGTTCGAGCAGGCGGGCCTGCTCTCGCGCAACAACTTCGAATCCGGCAAGGCCATCTTCGAGCTCAACGAAGGCAGGCACCACGACCACCTGGTCTGCATCGACTGCGGCCGCGTCGAGGAATTCTACGATTCCGAGATCGAGCGGCGCCAGCAGAGCATCGCCAGCGAACGCGGCTTCGCGCTGCAGGAGCATGCGCTGTCGCTGTACGGCAACTGCATCAAGCAGGACTGCCAGTTCCGCCCCAAGCGCTGACCGCCCCGCCCGCGGCAGGCGGGATCCTCTCGGCGACCACGAAAAAAAAACCGGCGCGATGCGCCGGTTTCTTCTTCTGGGCGAGCCGCGCCGCGGCGGCGCTCAGGACTGCCGCTCGTCCTGCTCGGCGACGATGTGCAGGCCGCGCGCGGCGGCCGGCACGCCGACGAATTCGCCCACCACCTGGCGGAACAGCCCGCGCGCCCACACCAGCATCGGGTGGGTGTTGCGGCTGCGGTGCCAGAACATGTTCAGGCCCAGCGTGGTGTTGATCTCGGCCGGCAGCGGGAACGCGTTGAGGCCGTAGGTCTCGCAGGCCATGTCCTTGGTCAGCGCGTTGACCGTGAAGATCAGGTCGGTCTGCGCCGCCAGCTCGGACTGCGCGCGCCACGAATGCACGGTCAGCGTGGCGTTGCGCTTGAGCCCGCGCTGCTGCAGCGCGTAGTCCAGCGGGATCAGCGACGGCGCCGGGCGGCTGGTGCCGCCCGAGTGCGCCATGAAGATGTGGCCGCAGTCGAGATACTGCTCGAGCGTGCAGGTGCCCTTGAGCACCGGATGGTTCTTGCGCGCGCACACCCAGAGGTTCAGCGAAGTGACCATCTCCTCCACGATCTCGGGGTGCCGGGTCGGGAACGGCGAGAACGCCAGGTCCAGCTCGTTGCCGCGCATGGCGGCCACGTCGGACTCCCACGAGTGCGACTCGACCAGCTTGATGTGCAGCTCCGGCGCCAGTTGCTTGATGCGCAGGATGAAGCGGTTGAACACCGTATCGCCGAGTTCGGCGGCGAAGCCGATGTTGAGCGTGCCGGTGGCGGTGGCGGGATCGAAATTGTCGGCGTCGCCCTCGTTGATCGAGGACCACAGGTCGAGCATGTCGCGGATCTTGGGGCCCAGTTCCAGGGCTCGCGGCGTCGGCGTGAGGCCGTGCGGCACGCGGATGAAGAGCGGGTCGTCGAAGATCTCGCGCAGGCGGCCCAGCGAATGCGATACCGCGGGCGCGGTCATGTGCATCTTTTCCGCGACGTAGGTCGCGTTCCGCTTGCTAAGCAACTCGGTAAAAATCACGAGAAGCTTGGTATCCACGTTCACCATGATCTCGCCCAGGTTAGATTGGAGGTTGCGAATGACATTGGCGTCACTTGCATAGGCTGCACATCAGTATTTCCAGCACTTTATCAGTGTAAGAGCAAAGCCGGGCGTGGAACAGGATTTCCACGGGCCCGGCCCCGCCGGCAGGCGGCCGATCGCTGGAATTGCCGGCGGGATGGCGCGAGATCCCGCCAACGGGACCCCCGGCGCGCCCCGGCCGGCGCGGACAGCCTGGACGGCCTTACCTGGCCACCACGCGCGCCATTTCCAGCACCTTGTTGGAATAGCCCCATTCGTTGTCGTACCAGCTCACGACCTTGATGAAGGTCGAGTCCAGCGCGATGCCGGCTTCGGCGTCGAAGATCGAGGTGCGCGCATCGCCGCGGAAGTCCGTGGCGACGACCTTGTCCTCGGTGTAGCCCAGCACGCCCTTGAGCGCGCCCTGGCTTTGCGCCTTCATCTCGGCGCAGATCTCGGCGTAGCTGGCGGGCTTGTCCAGCTCGACGGTCAGGTCGACCACCGACACGTCGGAGGTCGGCACGCGGAACGACATGCCGGTCAGCTTCTTGTTCAGTTCGGGGATCACCACGCCCACGGCCTTGGCGGCGCCGGTCGACGACGGGATGATGTTTTCCAGGATGCCGCGGCCGCCGCGCCAGTCCTTGTTGGACGGGCCGTCGACGGTCTTCTGCGTGGCGGTGGCGGCGTGCACGGTGGTCATCAGGCCGCGCTTGATGCCCCACTTGTCGTTGAGCACCTTGGCCACCGGGGCCAGGCAGTTGGTGGTGCAGCTGGCGTTGGAGATGATCGCCTCGCCCTTGTACGTCTCGTGGTTCACGCCGTACACGAACATCGGGGTGTCGTCCTTGGACGGGGCCGACATGATGACCTTCTTCGCGCCCGCGTCGATGTGCTTCTGCGCGCCTTCCTTGGTCAGGAAGATGCCGGTGGACTCGACCACCACGTCGGCGCCGACCTCGCCCCACTTGAGCTCGGCCGGGTCCTTGACGGCGGTCAGGCGGATCTTCTTGCCGTTGACCACCAGCGTGTTGCCGTCGACCGACACTTCACCGTCGAAGCGGCCGTGCACCGAGTCGTACTTCAGCATGTACGCCAGGTAGTCGGGCTCGAGCAGGTCGTTGATGGCGACCACTTCGAGGTCCTTGAAGTTGGCGATGGCGGCGCGGAACACCATGCGCCCGATGCGGCCGAAGCCGTTGATGCCGATCTTGATGGTCATGTTTATCTCCTGGGTAGCCTGACGATCGATGAATGCAAGAAAGCGTTTGCCGGACCGGGGCGGCCATGCCGGCCGCGCGGGTCCGGCGGGCGGATCACTGTGCCAGCGTGTCGCGCACCGTGCGCACGACGTTCTCCACCGTGAAGCCGAAATGCTTGAACAATACGCCGGCCGGCGCCGACTCGCCGAAGGTGTCGATGCCGACCACGGCCTGGACCTGGTACTTCCACCAGAAATCGGTGACGCCGGCCTCGACCGCCACGCGCGGCACGCCCGCCGGCAGCACCGAGGCCTTGTAGGCGGCGTCCTGCTTGTCGAACACGGTGGTCGCCGGCACCGAGACCACGCGCACGTGCACGCCGTCGACGGCCAGCTGCTCGGCCGCGCCCACGGCCAGGCCGACTTCCGAGCCGGTGGCGACGATCACGGCGTCGGGCAGGCCGGTCTTGGGATTGTTGCCTTCGCGCAGCACGTAGCCGCCGCGCGCGATGTTGGCGCGGGTGGCGTCGCTGCGCTTCTGGAACGGCAGGTTCTGGCGGCTGAAGATCAGGCAGCTCGGGCCGTTCTCGCGGCGCACGGCCTGGGCCCACGCGACCGCGGTCTCGGTGGTGTCGGCGGTGCGCCAGACGTCCATGTTGGGGATCAGGCGCAGGCTGGCGACGTGCTCGATCGACTGGTGGGTCGGGCCGTCCTCGCCCAGGCCGATGGAGTCGTGGGTGAACACGAACAGCGTGCGGATCTTCATCAGCGCGGCCATGCGCAGCGCGTTGCGGCTGTAGTCCGAGAAGGTCAGGAAGGTGCCGCCGTAGGGGATGTAGCCGCCGTGCAGCGTGATGCCGTTCATCACCGCGCTCATGCCGAACTCGCGCACGCCGTAGTTGATGTGGTTGCCCCAGGCATCCACGCGCACGGCCTTGCTGCCCGACCAGTTGGTCAGGTTGGAGCCGGTCAGGTCGGCCGAGCCGCCGAGGAACTCGGGCAGCACCGGGCCGAACGCCTCGATGGTGTTCTGGCTGGCCTTGCGCGTGGCGATGGTCTCGGCCTTTTCCTCGCACTTGGCGAGGAAGGCGTCGACGGCGGCGTCGAACGCGCCGGGCAGCTCGCCGCGCATGCGGCGCTGGAATTCGCCGGCTTCATACGGGAAACGCTCGGCATAAGCCTCGAACAGCGCGGTCCAGGCCTTCTCCAGCGAGCCGCCGCGGGCCTTGGCGTCCCACGCCGCATAGACTTCGGCGGGCACCTCGAACGGGGAGTGGGTCCAGCCGAGCGCTTCGCGCGTGGCCAGGATCTCGGCGCCGCCGAGCGGCGCGCCGTGCACATCGTGGCCGCCTTCCTTGTTGGGCGCGCCCTTGCCGATCAGCGTGCGGCAGCAGATCAGGGTCGGGCGGTCGCTGGACTTGGCCACGGCGATGGCGGCGTCGACGGCCGCAGCGTCATGGCCGTCCACCGCGCGGATCACGTTCCAGCCGTAGGCTTCGAAGCGCTTGGGGGTGTCGTCGGCGAACCAGTGCTCGACGTCGCCGTCGATGGAAATGCCGTTGTCGTCCCACAGCGCCACCAGCTTGTTCAGGCGCAGCGTGCCGGCCAGCGAGCAGGCCTCGTGGCTGACGCCTTCCATCAGGCAGCCGTCGCCGAGGAACACGTAGGTGTGGTGGTTGACGATGTCGAAGCCGGGGCGGTTGAATTCCTCGCCCAGCAGGCGCTCGGCCAGCGCCATGCCGACCGCGTTGGTCAGGCCCTGGCCCAGCGGGCCGGTGGTGGTTTCCACGCCGGGCGTGATGCCGTATTCGGGATGGCCCGCGGTCTTGCTGTGCAGCTGGCGGAAGTTCTTCAGCTCGCTGATCGGCAGGTCGTAGCCGGTCAGGTGCAGCAGCGCGTAGAGCAGCATCGAGCCGTGACCGTTGGACAGCACGAAGCGGTCGCGGTCGGCCCACTTGGGGTTGGCCGGATTATGCTTCAGATGACGGCCCCACAGCGCCACCGCGATGTCCGCCATGCCCATCGGCATGCCGGGATGGCCTGAATTGGCCTGCTGGACGGCGTCCATCGCCAGGACGCGGATGGCGTTGGCCATGAGTTGGACGGGCTGCGAAGCGTGCGGACTGGCGGCGGGATGAGCGAGGTGAGACATGCGGCGGGGACCTGGCGGCGGGAAAAGCGCAATTTTACCAGAACGAAACGGGGAGTCCGCCCGCCCCGCCCCCGC
>NZ_AQPL01000572.1:0-3572 GCF_000395345.1 Cupriavidus sp. WS
CCCGCCCCGCCCCCGCGCGCGGGCGCTTTTCGACAGCGCCCGCGCACCCGCGTAAGATGCTCGTTCGCACCGCGCGCCGCGCCGCCGAGGCCGGCGCAGCGCGGTTTCCCGCAACCAGGAAACGACAGGAGACGATCATGACGAGACCGGCCAACACGCCCTGGCTCACCCCCTACCTGACGGTGGCCAGCGGGCGCGGCGCGCTCGACTTCTACCACCGCGCGTTCGGCTTCAGCGCCGGCAACGTGGTCGACGAGAACGGCGTGCCGACGCACGCCGAAATGCACTATCGCGGCGAGCTGGTCGTGATGTTCGCGCCCGAGGGCGCCTGGGGCAGCACGGCGCGCACGCCGCGCTCGCTCGGCGTCGAGTGCCCGCAGACCTTCTATGTCTATTGCGACGACGTGGACGCCATGCACGCGCGCGCCGTGGCCGCCGGCGCGATCAGCCTGATGGCGCCCGCCGACCAGTTCTGGGGCGACCGCTATTGCATGGTGGAGGACCCCGACGGCTACCGCTGGGGCTTCGGCAAGCCGCTGGAAAAGCAGGACGGAACCGCCTGATGCCGCCTCGTTTCTTCATCGACGCGGCGCTGGCCGCGCAGACCGAGATGGCGCTGCCGGAAGCGGTGGTGCGCCACGCGCAGGTGCTGCGCCTGAACCCCGGCGACGACATCACGCTGTTCGACGGCCGCGGCGGCAGCCACGCCGCCACGCTGCTGGAACTCGGCAAGCGCCATGCGCTGGCGCGCATCGGCGGCCACGACCCGGCCGAGGCCGAACTGCCGTTCCGCGTCACGCTGGCGCAGGGCCTGGCCGGCGGCGACAAGATGGACTGGCTGATCGAGAAGGCGGTGGAGCTCGGCGTGAGCGCGATCCAGCCGCTGCAGGCGGCCCGCTCGGTGGTGCGCCTGGCGGGCGAGCGCGCGCACAAGCGCCAGGCGCACTGGCAGGCGCTGGTGGAGGCGGCCTGCGAGCAATGCGGGCGCAACCGGCTGCCCGCGGTGGCGCCGGTGGCCACGCCGGACGCCTGGCTGGCGGCGCAGGCCGGGCCGGAGGCGGCGCCGGGCGCGCGCCTGCTGGTCTCGCCACGCGCCGGCCAGTCGCTGGTATCGTTTGCCACGGAGCACCGGCGGGGCCTGCTGAACGGCGGCGTGACGCTGCTGATCGGGCCCGAGGGCGGGCTGTCGCCGGAGGAAGAGGCGGCGGCGCTGCGCGCCGGTTTCACGGCGGTGTCACTCGGGCCGCGCATCTTGCGTACCGAAACCGCGGGGCTTGCCTGCCTGGCCGCGCTCAACGCGGTGCTGGGCGGATTCTGACGGCAACGGGCCATCCGGGCCCCGCGCCGCATTTCACCGAAGGAGTCGATCATGGGACTACTCGATAGCGTGCTGGGCGGTGTGCTCGGGCAGCGCGGCAGCGGCGAAGCGGGCGCGGGCGGCGGGCTGAGTCCGAAGATGATGATGGCGCTCGGCCTGCTGGCCATGCTGGCGATGCGCCACAAGGGCGGCGAAGCCGACGCGGCCGCGCCGCAGGACCCCGCGGCCGCCGGCGGGCTCGGCGGATTGGGTGGGCTGGGCGGACTCCTCGGCGGGCTGCTCGGCGGCGGTGGCGCTGCCGCCGGCGCCCCGTCCGGCGGGATCGACCTCGGCGGCCTGCTGGGCGGGCTGCTCGGCGGCCAGGGCCAGCAGGGCGGCGCGCCCGCGCTCGGCGCCGCGGCCGGCGGCATCGGCGCCCTGCAGGAAGTGCTGGCGCAGGCCGGCCTGGGCGAGCAGGTCAGCTCGTGGATCGGCACCGGCGACAACCAGCCGGTCTCGCCGTCGCAACTGGCCGGCGCGCTCGGCGGCACCGGCGCGCTCGAATCGCTGGCCAGCTCCACCGGCCTGTCGGCCGACGACGTGGCCGCGCACCTGAGCGAGGGCCTGCCGGAACTGATCGACAAGCTCACCCCGGGAGGCCAGGTACCGCCGGCGGCATAGGCGGCTGCCGCACCGCCGGCCGGCAGGCCGGCCAAGGCAAAAGCAAAAGGCCCGCTCAGGCGGGCCTTTGTCATGGCATCCCGGCTTCCGGCCGGCGCGGCCTCAGGCGGGCACCTGCGCGCGATTCACGCGGGATGATTCACACGAGATTCACGCAAACGAGTAAAACACGCGGAACTGCACCTTGCGCTCGGCCCAGAACTCGGCGGCGTCGCGGAATACGTCGAGCAGGACCTCGCGCCCTTCCTTGTCGAACTTCTGCGCGATCGGCAGGCCCTCGAGCACGATCACGAAACCGGGCTGCGCGCCGGCCTTGTGGATCAGGTCGGTGAGGCAGTCGGCCAGCGCGTCGAAGTTCTTGCCGAAATGCTTCGGGAACAGGAAGCTGGTGGCGATGGTGTCCAGCACCTCGGCCTTGCTCTGGCAATGCGCGCAGTTGGCGTACAGGAAATGCTGACCCAGCTCGGCCGCTGCCTGGGCAAGCTCAGGCACGCGGAACGCGCGGATCGACTGGACGATGTTCGGACGCACCGTCTTGAACAGGTTCATGGCTCCCTCTTTGCTACCGTCGGTGCCGGCTGCGGGAACAGGTGCGAGCGGCGGTTGGTGCGAGAGCTCGTTGCGAGGCATCATCAACACATTGTCGTAAAGATTCCGGGCCTGGGTCTGCGCCCGCTGCCAGCCATCTCCGGCGCCGCGCTCTTCGCGGGCGGCAAGGGCGTCGCCCAGTCCGAAAATGTCAGTCATCATTTGGCTATCCGTTTGAAACTGTTGTAGTGGTCGTCCGTGTAATAGCAGTCGTTGGTGGCGCGTCGATCACCGCCACATACGATCCGTCTGGCTCCCCGGTTCCGGCTGTTTGTTTTCACCGTATATTCGCGGTAATAATCGCGCGGCTTCCGCGGCAGGGCACGCTCGTAGTTGCCGAATCTCGAGCCGTCCTTCGCATACGGAAACGGGCCGCCCGCCTCGATGCGCTCCATCGTCAATTGCGCTTCGTTGGGCAACTGCTGCAGCGGGATGGTTCCCGCATCCGCCATGCCGGCCGCGGGCGCCTCGCGCGCCTGCACCGGCTGCAGCAGTGCGCACGACACCGCCACGCCCGCCAGCACCCGGCCTGCGGCCCGTGCCAGTCCCGCGGCGGAACCTGCGGCTGAAATCCATTGCGATGCGCGCTGCGTCAAAGGAATCTGGGAACCCACGTTGCTAGTCTTGTTTGGAGGCGCCCACAGGAAGATTCCGGCGCGGCAGCGCGATTCCCGCGCCGCCCCGCGGCTGCCTTCCTGCCTGCGCCCCGGACAGCGTGCGCGAAAAACGGTGGCATCAAAAACGGTGGCATCGTCGCGCAGGTGTACCCAACGCGCGCTTTAAGGGCATAAGGTTACGCGCATGCCGCCAAATAATCAATCCCCTGCGCCTGCTAACGGCGGAAAACTCCAATTGTTTCAAGGTGTTATTAACATGTGTGCGCGCACTTACCCTGCGCTTTGCTCCGCGCCGCGGCGCGCGCGCCGGGCATAAAAAAAGCCGGGCAAGCCCGGCTTTTCCGTGCGGCTGCCAGCTTAGCGCTTGGCCGCGGCATCGACCACCACCA
>NZ_AQPL01000573.1:0-9041 GCF_000395345.1 Cupriavidus sp. WS
TGGCATCTGCTGAGCAACCTGCGCTACAACGTCGAGAGGCTCCTTTACCGACTCGGGCCACAACTGCGCCAAGCCGCGCAGCAAATCGAGGTCGGTAGCGTGACCCAAGGCCGGCAGGGGGTGCTGAGCCACAACTCACTCCGGTCATGGCAGCGCCTGAGCGATCAGCGACGCGCCACGCGGGTGGCGCTCTACGAGCGGGCGGTGGCACTGCGCGCCCAGGGCGGCACGCTCAAAGGAATCGCGCGCGAACTCTCGATCAGCAAAGCAACCGTGCAGAAGTTCGTCCACGCGGGGGCATTCCCCGAGCGCACGCCCTGGGCTCGGGGTCCTGCGCCTTTGGATCCCTATCGCGACTATATCGAGGAACGAATCGCCCAGGGCTGTCGCTTTCCTGATCTGATTGTGCGAGAACTCAAGCAGCGCGGCTATAAGGGCAGTCCCGCCTGCGTGCAGAGTTGCGTCGCCCGCCTTCTCTTTCCGCAGGGCAAGGCACCGCTTGTCCAAGTACCCGTGCGTACGATGCCGTGCCCGTCGGCCCGGCGCGTGTTTGGATGGCTTGTCGGATGGAGAAAGCTCGCCGTCGAGGAGCCAAAGAGCGCGGACCACGATCAGTTCGTGCAGGCGCTGTGCAAGATCGAACCCGTGGTCAGCGAGGTGCGTAGCCTCGCGCGGGAGTTTCTCGGACTCATGCATCGGCGAAGTGGGCGACATTTCGATCGATGGTTGAAACGTCTGTCGTGCTGCGACGCTGCGGAAATGCGTGGGTTCGCGCAAAGTCTGCGCGCCGACTTACCGGCTGTGCGGGCGGCTTTCACGCTGCCATGGAGCAATGGCCAGACCGAGGGGCATGTCAACCGGCTCAAGCTTCTCAAGCGGCAAATGTATGGTCGCGCGAATATCGAACTTCTGCGGCTGCGCGTGTTGAAGCCGAACTAAATGGCGGCCTGCTCGTACTGCTGCACCCGCTAGTCCGGTCGCCATCGCAGGCGCGTGAGTTCGTGTGTCCGGGAAGAGGTTGGCGGGCTCGCCCACGTTAATCAGAAAGAGGAATGGCGGGTAGTGGGGCGGGAAAAACGCGACAAGGTCCTCCACGCGAGTTTGCCGTCGTCACACAAATTGCGGAAGACCCAACATTACTACAGTTCACGTCCGCCGCAGGCCGGTCTGATCGGCTTGCTGATCGGTCTGGTGGTCTACGGCCTGCTGGGGACCAGCCGCTTCGCCGTGGTGTCGGCAACATCGTCTTCGGCCGCCGTGCTGGCCGCCATCACGGTGTCGATGGCCGGTGGCGATCTGGGACAACGGCTGCTGCTGGCAGCCGGACTGGTGATTCTGAGCGGCTTCTTTCTTGTATTGGCTGGCCTCGCCCGGCTCGGCGGCATTACCGAATTCATTGCCAAGCCGGTGCTGCGCGGTTTCACGTTTGGGCTGGCCATCACCATCATCCTGAAGCAGGTGGCAAGCGTGGCGGGCGTGCATCCGACCCATGGCGATCTGCCGCGATTCACGTACCAGCTGATCCAGGAGGTAGCGGTCTGGAACGTGAATGGGCTGATCGCTGCGCTGGTCGTGCTGCTGTTGCTGTTCGCGATGTCGCGCTGGAAGAACGTGCCCGGCCCGCTGGTCGTTATCGTGCTCGGCATTGTGCTCGCCCACGGGGTGGATATGCACCTCTACGGCATCAGCCAGGTCGGCACGATCGATCTGGCCGACGTCTCGTTCGATATCCCTGACCTGCCTCGCACGGAGTGGCTGCGGCTTGGCGAGCTGGCGTTTGCGCTGGTCCTGATTTTGTATGCGGAGTCGTATGGTTCGATCCGCAGTTTCGCGCTCAAGCATGGTGACAAGACCTCGGCGGATCGGGATCTCGTTGCGCTGGGCCTGGCCAATCTGGGTTCGGGTATGCTGCACGGCATGCCCGTGGGCGCGGGCTACTCGGCGACTTCCGCCAATGAAGCGGCCGGCGCACGGTCGCGCCTGGCTGGCTGGTGCGCGGCGGTAGTTGTCGCCGTGATCGTCGCGCTGTTGTTGCCGCAGCTAGCCTTGACCCCCGAGCCGGTGCTGGCCGCGATTGTGGCCTACGCGGTCAGCCATACACTGCGCCTGAGCGTGTTCCGTCCCTATTGGGCGTGGCGGCGGGACCGGCTACTGGTTGTGGCGGCGTGCGTGGCCGTGCTGCTGCTTGGTGTCCTGGACGGTCTGCTGGCGGGAATCGGGGTGAGTCTGCTGATCACGCTGCGCAATTTCTCGGAGCCGAACGTCAGCCAGTTGGGACGCCTTGGCAGCAGCCACGACTACGTGGACGTCACCACGCACCCCGAAGCCAAGACGCTTCCAGGCGTGCTGATCGTGCGGCCCGAAGCACCGATATTCTTTGCCAATGTCGAGCGCATCCTTGCGCAGGTGCGGCATCTGGCCGATGCAGGGCCGGGCGCCGTGCATACGTTGATCTTCAGTCTCGAGGAGTCTCCAGACCTCGACGGTTCGACGATTGAGGCGCTGCACGCGTTCGCCGCCGGCGCCGCGGCCCGTGGCCGACGTCTGCTGCTGGTGCGATTGAAGCCCCCCGCGCTGGAAGTGCTGTCGCGATCAGCGGACGAAGCACTGCCGCGCGAAGCGCTGCACGATCTCAGCGTGGACGAGTGCGTGCAGTCCCTGGGCAGGGAGGGGTCGCAGCCGCGACCACGGCTGCAGGGCCAGCACGCTCTTGATCGTCATCGATGGGCGGGCGCTTCCAACAAAACTGGTCCCCGCGACGGTATTGGGCATCGTAAGGAGCACACTGTTAGCGGAAGGGGGCACGGGTTGCCGGTGTGAGTACCCTCAATTCAATCCCAGACTTTATGCGCCTGGCAGGCGCAAAAGATCATTTCGTCCGGCCGAGTAGTTTCACATTCGTGAAACTAAAAAAATCTCCGGCTAAAACCATGTCGCCGTCCGGCATCCCATGGTGAACGCCTGCCGCTCCCCAGATCTCGGTGAAACGGTCCTACAAATGGGCGCCAGTCGGGGTTGAAGCGACCGAGCTTGCCGCCGGGCCCGACATACAAAGTGTGGAAGACCCAACTTTCCTTTGTCTTACGCGTGGCAAGGACCGATCTCTGCTGGGTGACCATCCCCACTGTCGCAAGCTTCGGGAGCAACGCGATCCCGCTCATTCCTGCCGTGGTTCGTGGGCCCACCCCAGGCACCGACCGGGTTCTCCGGCTTGCGTAACTTGCCTTAACCGCATCATGGTACCGGCGCGTTCCTGACTCTGCTCCTTTCCATCCGGGCCCCACGCCACAAGCAGCGCACGTCCCGGTCGCCAGGTTAGGCGTCGCCCGTTCGCGGCTGGGCTCAGCACGTGCGCGGGCCTTGTCGGGGCGGCCTGATTTTAAGTAAAATTTATGGCATAATATTTAATTAGTGTGTGACGGTAGTTAAGTAGTCCTTACCTAGGCGAAGCTCCCGTCCTACGACGACGCGTCGGCCCAAGACGGGGCCGCTACCTATCGACCGGCCTTGGAGGCCATTTTCTGTCTCGGGGAAGTGATTTGCTGTCTATGCGCAAGCTCGTAAGTAAAATTATCGGCAAAGAAGTTTATTAATGCGTATCACTCGTTAAGCAACTTTTACTAGCAAAGCCCAATGCCGACAGACGACACTGCCCCGGCCCCCGAACCGCCGAACCCAAGAATCGGCCGCTACGTATCGACCGTGGCCTTCGACGAGACCGTGAATGCCTACGTCCCGCCGCCGCTGCCGCCTGAGCCACCGTTGACGCTCGCGCCACAACTGCTCCAGCGACTGAGTGAGGCGGACCGAGCCATCGGCCGTCTCGACGGCGTGGCGATGCTGCTGCCGGACAAGGCGTTGTTCCTCTACATGTATGTCCGCAAGGAAGCGGTGTTGTCATCGCAGATCGAGGGAACGCAATCGACGCTCGATGATCTGCTGCAGTATGAGAACGCGGCGCTGGCCGGGAAGCCGCTCGACGACATCACCGAGGTCTCGAACTACGTCGATGCGATGATGTACGGGCTTAGCGTCCTGCGTGATCCGAAAGGGCTGCCGCTCTGCCTGCGTTTGCTTCGGGACATGCATGCCCGCCTGCTGCAGAAAGGCCGAGGAGAAGCCAAGAATCCCGGCGAGTTCCGACGCTCGCAAAACTGGCTCGGCGGGACCCGGCCGGGGAACGCCCATTACGTGCCGCCCCCGGTCAATGAAATGCAGACGTGCCTCAGTGACCTCGAACGCTTTTTGCAGGACGACTCAGCCCAGATCCCACCGCTCATCAAGGCCGGATTTCTGCATGTGCAATTTGAATCGATTCATCCGTTTCTGGATGGCAATGGCCGCCTCGGCCGGCTGTTGATCGCCCTGTTTCTGGTTGAAAAGAAGGTCCTCCAAGAACCACTGTTGTATCTCAGCCTCTACCTGAAGACGCACCGAGAGCAGTACTACCGCCTGCTTCAAGACGTCCGGCTGCGCGGAGACTGGGAAGTCTGGACAGAGTTCTTCCTCACCGGCGTCGCCGAAACAGCCAACAACGCCCATGAAAGTGCGATGCGTATCGTTTCCCTCTTCCAGGCCGACAGGGAACGCATCTCCGCGAGCGGCGAACAGATCAATTCCATGCTGCGGATCCACGAATTGCTCCGGACCCACCCGTTCCTCAATGCCGCCCAAGCGCAGCAGAAGACGGGACTCAGCGCCCCGACCGTCAACAAAGCGTTCGAGTCACTGGAGAAACTGGAGGTCGTGAAGGAAATCACTGGGAAGCAACGCGGCCGGGTGTTCGCTTATACCGAGTTCCTTAGAATTCTGGACAGCGGAACGGAGGTCCAGGAACCGCCGCGGCAATGATCGAACGAGCAGACGGCAGGGACGACAAGCGGAGCGGCCCCCAGTCTTCAAGGCGTCTTTGGCGTGGTGCCATTTCGCCATCAGTCGGAGCGGTGTCGAAGTTGCTGCCATTCGTGAGCGCGGGGCGCCACCGCTTCTTGACTGGGTAGTCGAACCAGCCCACCTACTGATCCTACGCAAATGAACACCTCATATTCATACCCTGTCAGCCAGCTTCTTACCCTGGGCCAATTCTTCGAGGAGGTAGACGGGAGACCCGAAACGTGGAAGGGATATACAAAACTCGGCCTTGACAACCGCCACATCCCTGAGTTGATTGCTGTCGTCGCTGACGACGCGCTACACACTGGGTACGGGCTTGTGCCATTCGCCCCCGTGCATGCCTGGAGAATTCTCGGGGCACTCAAAGCGACCGAAGCCCTGCCCGCCTTGGTTTCGCTGTTGCGTCGCATTGACGATGACTTTGACGATTGGATCGCTACCGAATTGCCGTGCGTCTTCGGCCAGATGGGCGGTCGGTCGGTTGATGTGCTCGCGCCATTCGCGGCGGATGGTCACAACGGGAGTTATGCCAGGGGTGGTGCATGCAGGGCAATGGGGGAGGTCGCGTCCGTCCACCCCGAGCAGCGTGGGCGATGCCTGCAGATACTGATGACCCTTCTCCGGTCCTTCGAGGACAACGAGCAGACTCTCAACACGGAGATTGTGTCCGTGCTGCTCGATTTAAACGCGGTGGAGTCCATCGACCTGATCCGGGAGGCATTTGCCAAGGATTGTGTCGATCTCGACTGCGTTGGCGATCTGGAGGACATCGAGATCGCGCTTGGCTTGCGCACCGAACGCGAAACTGCACCCAAGAGAGGAGAATTCTTTCAGCGGCTGCTGGAGCTGTCCAATCATCAGGAAGCGACGCGCCCCCGTACCGCTGGGCCAAAGACCGGAAGGAATGACCCCTGCCCGTGCGGAAGCGGAAAGAAGTACAAGAAATGCTGCCTGGAGGTGTGAGGGGAGTAAGGATGCAATTCGGGGTTGGGAAGCTTCATTGAGCTGCCGGAGTCGGTCGAGGTGAGGGAGAGCACCGGCCGCATCTTTGACGTGCTATGGGTCGCGGGCGGCTTGTCGTGACGAATTGGGGCAATGAACAGAGCTTCCCGAAGATGGCGAAAAAGTTCCTCTTGTGACACTTGAAATAACACGAGCCCGTTACTATTTTATTCTTGCTCAGGCAGTCGCGTCGCAGCGCTGCGTGTTTCTTTTTGTTTGCCGGCAGCTAGGCAGGTGAATCGGAGCGCGTGTCGTCCATCCCTTCCTTGCTGCATCGAAGGAGGATACGACCATGAGTGACGCATTCTTCGGAACCGACCTGTTCAGTGACCTCGATCGCCTGCAAAAGCAGATGACGGCCCTGTTCGGCGGCTTCCCTTCCAGCATCCGCTCGGGACGCTTCGGCGCCTTTCCAGCGATCAACATCGGGGCGACGGACGACTCCATCGAGATCGTCGCGTTTGCGCCCGGGGTGAAGCAGGAAAACCTAGAAGTCTCGATCGACAAGGGTCTCCTGACAATCAGTGGCGAGCGGCAGTCCGTCTGTCCGGATGGCACTTCGGAAGCCCGGCTTTATGCGCAGGAGCGTTTCGTCGGCACCTTCCGGCGGGTGATTGAGCTCCCCGAGGGCGCCGATCCCGACAAGGTACAGGCGCACTATGCCAACGGCTGCCTGTCGATCAGCGTGGGCAAACGCGAGGCCTCGAAGCCGCGCGCGATCACTATCCAATAGCGCAAGGGAGATTGCCATGAGCGATACGAACCAAGTCGTCGCACGCAACCAGAGCGCGATGGCGCAACGCCAACAGGAAAAGGCGGCGCCGACCGTCACGCTGCTGCCGGCGGTGGACATCGTCGAGGATAGCGGCGGTGTCACGCTCTGGGCCGACCTGCCGGGCGTGACCCGCGACAAGCTGCAGGTGAGCGTCCACGACGGCAACCTGCACATCGAGGCGGAAGCCGTCGTGCCGACACCGTCCGGACTGCGCGCGCAGCACGCGGAGATCCACCGGCCGCACTTTGCGCGCGCGTTCTCATTGAGTCCGGATCTGGACTCCACGCAGATCGGCGCACAACTGCAGGATGGCGTGCTGAAGCTGACCATCCCGCGCCGCGAGGAAGCACGTCCGCGGCGCATTGCCATCAATGTAGCGTAGGACCGTAGGACCTTTAGGAGAGAACGGCGCCCGCCAAGGGCGCCCCGTCAGGCGCCGTGCGCCGTGGCGTATGACGCCCGCCGCTTCAACGATTGCCATCGACAATCGGGAGCATGACATGAAAACGGAACTGAAGTGGAACCCCTTCAAATTCCTGCGGAAGACAACGGATGAGAAGCCCGCCGCGAACGAATCTTCCGGTGCCGTCCCGCTCCGGCATCGGCTGCCGGAATGGCCGGACGTCTCGCGGATCTTCTCCGGCGACCCGTGGCGTGCCATGGGCGACTTCCTGCACGAGCCCTTCGCTAACTTCAGCGGCCTCGACCGGTGGTTTGGCGACTTCAGCTCGTCACGCTTCCAGCCACGGATCGATGTCGTCGAGGACGGCGCGGCGCTGCGGATCACCGCCGAATTGCCGGGCATGGAGCGCGAGGCGGTGCAGATCAGCATTGAGGATGGCGCGCTGGTACTGCGGGGTGAAAAGAAGCAGGATGTCCGGACCGACGAAAGCGGATGCTATCGGTTGGAGCGCGCATATGGCGCCTTCATGCGCAGCATTCCGCTGCCGGACGGACTCGACCTGGACAACGTCGAGGCCAGATTCACACAAGGCGTTCTGACGCTGCGCTTGCCGAAGACCGGCACGCCGGCACCGTCGGTCCGCAAGATCGACATCCAATGACGTTTTCCTGGACAAATATCACGTAGGGAGATTCTTCATGGAATTCGATTCCGACTGGATCACGCTGGGAAAGCATCGCGTGTGCCTTCGATGCGTGCGTGGCTTCCCCACCGAAAAGACGCGCAGCGTGGCGGAGGTTGCGCGAATCGCCATTGAGCACAACCTAAGCGCCGCTGCGCGCCTGCTCGAGGTCACAGCGGTCGGTGAAAGCGCTTATACGATCAGTATTGGCACGACGTTTCCGAATGACAAAGATGCTGCCCTGCAGCTTGACGTGGCACTGGCCACCCTGTTTGGCCTGAAGCCCGATCGGATCAACATGGAGGTCATGGTAGTCAGCCAGGCCGAGGTGGACCTGCACTTCGGAGTGTACGAGCGGATGCTGGCGGAAAGACTCGGAATCGTCCCGCCGATACATTGAATGGCCCCGCGCTCCTGTGCATCATCGCAAGTAACTCCGCAGCCTTCCCGGCGTTGGCGATGAAGTATGCCGTTTGGCTGCGTAGCGCGTTTTCGCTGTATCGAGGCTTCTTTTCGATCGAGCTAAGGCGCACGGTTACCGCGTCGATCAGGGCCGACAGCACGCCGCGGCCTGGATCGCCGGGTCATCCGACTCGAAGTGTCCGGAGGTCTTCAATCTGCCGGAGCGTTGCGCCAGTCCTGCGGCACGCCATGGCATGCGGACCTTCATCAGGGCGTTGGCGCGGAAAAGCGCCGTTGCAGCCAACGAACCGGTGCGCCAATCAGCGGCAACTGGCGCCACAGCGCGGCGGCGTCCCAGTAGTCGCAATGCATGTTGACGCGCCCATCCGCGCCGAAGCGAAGATGGGAGCTGCCCTGGACGGAAAAGACCTTGCCGCGCACCGTGCCTGTGAATATCCATGTGGCAAAACCTTCATCCTGCCTCATCACCAGGCTCTGAATCCCGTGAAGTGTAATAAGAGTGGTTCTTCCGCAATTTTTGTGACGACGGCGAATTTGGGTCGAGGACCCTTGTCGTCGTCTTTCCCGCCCGACTACCACTATTCTTCCTACTGACTAACGTAGGCGAGTCCGCCAGCCTCGTCTTGGCCACACGAACTCACGTGCCTGCGATCGCGACCGGACTGGCGGGGCCTGTCGAACAAAGCAGGCCGGTTTAGTTTGGCTTCAACACCCGCAGCCGCAGAAGCTCTTGCACAGCGCCTTCACGAACCGCTCGTGGTCCGCGCTTTTTGGCTCGTTGATGGCGAGGTTCTTCCATCCGACTAGTCCATCCGAACACGCGCCGGGCCGACTGCATCGGCATCGTGGGCTTCAGGGCAAGC
>NZ_AQPL01000574.1:0-8578 GCF_000395345.1 Cupriavidus sp. WS
TGGTGGTGGTCGATGCCGCGGCCCACTAGGCCGCCGCGGCCACACACGATGCAGGCACAGGCAACCGCCGGCGCCGCGCCGCAGGGCGCCGCCGTCTTCGACCTCGACGGCACGCTGATCGACGCCGCGGCGGACATCGCCGCGGCGCTCGCGCCCGCGCTGGCGGCGCGCGGCCTCGCGCCGCTGATGCTGGCCGAGGCCACGTCGCTGCTCGGCGACGGCCTGCGCGTGTTCGCGCGCCGCGCCTTCGTGCTGCGCGCGGCGGAAATCACGCGCACGGAAGAGAACTGCTTCGTCGAGCGTTACCTGCGCACGCCGATCGACCAGACCCGCCTCTACCCGGGCGTGGAAGCCACGCTGCACCGGCTGCGCGGGGAGGGATGGAAGCTGGCCGTGTGCACCAACAAGGTCGAGGCCGCGGCGGTGGACATCCTCGCGCAGCTCGGCATCCTGCCGCTGTTCGAGGCGGTCTGCGGCGGCGACACCGTGCCGGCCTGCAAGCCGGCCCCGGTCCACCTGGCGGAAACCATCCGGCGCGCCGGCCTGCGCGCCGTGCCCGCCGTGATGATCGGCGACAACCCGGCCGACGTGCTGGCGGCCGCGGCCTGCGGCATTCCGGCGGTCTTCGCGCAATGGGGATATGGGCGCCTCGGCGCGCTGCAGGGCACGTGCGCGGTTGCCGCCCGCTTCGAAGACCTGCCCGCGCTGCTCCGCGCCGCCCGGGCACCGCGTCCGGCTGCTTGAGCCCGCTTGCGCCCGTTTGCGCCTGCCTGCACCTGCCTGCGCGCGCTGCACGCACCGCACGGAAAGTTGACGCCCATTTTTGTTGGCCGTTAATTGCGATTTAAATGACGATCGGCGACCACCGATCCGCCATCAATCAGCCATCAATTGACCGCCGATCAGCCCTGCATCAGTCATTAAAAAAAAGCCATTGAAAGGCCATTAAAAAACCATCGAAAGACCCATCAATTTTTCGTGAAATACTTTCACGGCATCACCCGGCTCGAAACTCGTTTGCCCGAAGCATACTTTCATGGCTTCGAACAAAAGGCGCGCTCCATCAGCGCCACCGAGTCCATCAACGAGCAGAGTGAGACATGTCAGATTCCCCGCAAATCAGCGGCTTCCAGGTCCGCCCGGTAGTCGTGCCGCTCAACCCGCCGCTGCGCACCGCCAGCGGCGTCATGGCCAAGGCCCCGCTGGTGCTGGTCGATATCTCGACCAATGCCGGCGTGACCGGCAGCGCCTACATCTTCACGTACACGCCGTGTGGTCCTGCAGGGCGTGGTCGAAGTGCTCAAGAACCTGCTGCCGCAGCTTGAATCCGCCGCGCTGGCGCCGCGCGCGAACCTGGCGGAGCTGCGCCGCAAGCTGGTGCTGATCGGCACGCCGGGCCTGCTCGACATGGCGCTTGCGGCCATCGACATGGCGCTGTGGGACGCGCACGCGCGCTTCCTGAACGCGCCGCTGTCGCGCGTGCTCGGCGGCACGCCGTCGCGCACGCTGGCCTACGCCAGCTTCGGCATGGAGCGCGCCGAGGATGCGCGGCCGCTGATCGCGCAGGCGCTCGACGCGGGTTTTCGCGCGATCAAGATCAAGATCGGCTACCCGACGCTGGCGGAAGACCTGGCGGCGGTGCGCGCGGCCCGCGCGCTGACCGGCGAGCGCGCCAGCCTGATGATCGACTACAACCAGTCGCTTTCCGTGCCCGAGGCGATCCGCCGCTGCCAGGCGCTCGACGACGAAGGCCTGGCGTGGATCGAGGAACCCACGCGCTGCGACGATTTCGCCGGCCACGCGCGCATCGCCGAGGCGGTCAGGACGCCGCTGCAGCTCGGCGAAAACCTCTACGGGCCGCGCGAGGTCCGTCGCAGCATCGGCGAGCGCTGCTCCGACCTGATGATGCTCGACCTGATGAAGGTCGGCGGCATCTCGGGCTGGATGGACGCGGCCGGCATCTGCGCCGCGGCCGGCGTGCCGGTGTCGAACCACTTCTTCCAGGAAGCCAGCGCGCACCTGCTCGGCGTCACCCCGACCGCCCACTACCTCGAATACTTCGGCATCGCCGACGCCGTGCTCGCCGACACCCTCGAGGTGGTCGACGGCCATGCCGTGCCGAGCCAGCGCCCGGGCATCGGCATCACCTGGAACGAAGCGGCCGTGCGGCGCTTCGCCGCCTGATCCCGCGCGGCTTGGCCCCATACCTTCGCCTGCCAGTCAGGCGGCTCTTTGCCGGAAACGGCTTTCCTACCGGAGACAACCTCAAATGAAAACCTACCCGAAATTCAAGGCCGCGGCCTGCCATGCCGCGCCCGTCTACTTCGACACGCCGGCCACGGTGGAAAAGGCCTGCGCCTGGATCGCCGAGGCCGCGCGCAACGGCGCCGAGCTGATCGCCTTCCCGGAAGCGTTCATTTCCTCGTTCCCGGTCTGGTCCGGCGTCTGGGCGCCGGTCGACGTGCATGAGTTCTTCGTCAAGCTGGCGTCGTCGGCGGTCGAGGTGAACGGCCCCGAGATCCGCCAGATCCGCGACTGTGCCCGGCGCCACGGCGTGTTCGTGTCGCTCGGCATCAACGAAGGCACGCCGACCAGCCCGGCCTGCATCTGGGACACCAACATCCTGATCGGCGACGACGGCGCGATCCTCAACGCGCACCGCAAGCTGGTCCCGACCTACTGGGAAAAGCTGACCTGGACCCCGGGCGACGGCAACGGCCTGCGCGTGTCGGACACCCGCATCGGCCGCATCGGCGCGCTGGTGTGCGGCGAGAACACCAACGCGCTGGCGCGCTTCACGCTGCTGGCGCAGGGCGAGAACGTGCACGTGTCGTCGTTCTCGCCGCGCTGGCCGACCAACCCGCCGGGCGAGGCCGGCTACGACCTGGAGGCGGCGATCCGCCTGCGCGCCGGCGCCCATGCCTTCGAGGGCAAGCTGTTCAACATCGTGGCCTCGGGCTTCCTGCCGCCGGAGGCCATCGACATGATCAGCCGCGACAACCTGCGCGCGCGCCAGCTGCTGGAGGAATCGCCCAAGAGCGTGTCGATGATCCTCGGCCCGGACGGCCAGCCCATCAGCGAGGTGATCCGCGACGAGGAAGGCATCGTCTACGCGGACATCGACCTCGCCAAGTGCGTGGTGCCCAAGCAGTTCCAGGACGTGGTCGGCTACTACAACCGCTTCGACGTGTTCCAGCTGAAGGTCAACCGCCGCGCGCTCGCGCCGGTCGAGTTCTCGTCCCACGCCGAGGAGCGCACGCTGGGCGCCGACGAGGACGACCTCGACGACGTCATCAACAACGCCTCGCTGCGCGCCGCGCCGGTGCGCCACAACGCCTGATTTTCCGATCCCCTGATCCGCGCCGGCCGGTCCGTTCATGAGCCGGCCGGCGCCACGGCGCAGCACCCGCTGCGCCACCTCCGGCAAAGTATCGAAGCCATATCGATTCAGCCACACACATAAAAATCCGAAGGAGACAAAACATGCCTTGGAGTCAAATCTATGACCCCTTGGGGAATCCCCTATTCTCGACGCTGGTGGCCGCCATCCCCGTCGTGGTCCTGCTGGCGGCGCTGGCGTTCTTCCACATCCAGGCGCACCTGGCCGCGGGCCTGGCGCTGATCGCGGGCGGCATCGTCGCGTGCACGGTGTTCGGCATGCCGGCCAGCGTGGCCGGCAAGGCGGCCGCCTACGGCATCGCCTCGGGGCTGTTCCCGATCGGCTGGATCGTGCTCAACATCATCTTCCTGCACCGGCTCACCACGCAGAACGGCTATTTCAAGGCGCTCCAGCAGTCCATCTCGGGCGTCACCGAGGACAAGCGCATCCAGTTGCTGCTGGTGGCCTTCTGCTTCGGCGCGTTCTTCGAGGGCGCCGCGGGCTTCGGCACGCCGGTCGCGGTGACGGGCGCGATCCTGATCGGCTTCGGCTTCTCGCCGCTGGCCGCGTCGGGTCTCGCGCTGATCGCCAACACCGCGCCGGTCGCGTTCGGCGCGCTCGGCTCGCCGGTGCTGGCGCTGGCCTCCGTGACCGGGCTGGACCTGCTGCAGCTCTCGGCCATGATCGGGCGCCAGTTGCCGTTCTTCTCGGTGCTGGTGCCGTTCTGGCTGATCTGGGCCTTCGCCGGCTACCGCGGCATGAAGGAGATCTGGCCCGCCATCCTGGTGGCCGGCGTCAGCTTCGCGGTGCCGCAGTACGTGGTGTCGAACTTCCACGGCCCGTGGCTGGTCGACGTCATCTCGTCGCTGGTGTCGATGGGCAGCCTCACGCTGTTCATGCGGGTATGGCGGCCGCGCACGATCTGGACCTCGACCAAGCTCAAGAAGCACCATGACGACTCGCACGTGGAGAACCACGACGCGCCGGCCACGGCGGCGGCCACGGCCGGCACGGCGGCGGGCACCGTCTCCGCGGCCAGGGCGTGGATGCCGTGGGTCATCCTCACGGTGTCGGTCTTCCTGTGGGGCGTGCCGCAGGTCAAGAAGGCGCTCGATGCGCTGTGGGCGTGGAAGTACAGCATTCCCGGCCTCGACAAGATGGTGCTGAAGATGCCGCCGGTGGTGGCCGCCCCGGTCGCGGAATCGGCCACGTTCGCATTCAACATCCTGTCGATGGCCGGCACCGGCATTCTCATCGCGTCGCTCGTCGGCGGCCTGCTGATGGGCTACTCGCTGCCGCGGCTGTTCCGGGAATACCTGCGCACCATCCACCTGGTGCGCTACTCGCTGCTGACCATCTGCGCGATGTTCGGCGTGGGCTACCTGACCAAGTATTCCGGGCTCGATGCCACGCTGGGCCTGGCGTTCGCGCATACCGGCGTGCTCTACCCGCTGTTCGGCACCATGCTCGGCTGGCTCGGCGTGGCGCTGACCGGCTCGGACACCGCGGCCAACGTGCTGTTCGGCGGCTTGCAGAAGACCACCGCCGAGCAGCTCGGCCTGTCGCCGTATCTGATGGCGGCGGCCAACAGCTCGGGCGGCGTGATGGGCAAGATGATCGACGCGCAGTCGATCGTGGTGGCGTCCACGGCGACCAAGTGGTACGGGCACGAAGGCGACATCCTGCGCTACGTGTTCTTCCATTCGCTGGCGCTGGCGGTGCTGGTCGGCCTGTTCATCACGCTGCAGGCCTACGTTCCGCCGTTCGTCCACATGGTGATCCACTGACGCGGCAAAGCCGCCCCGCCGCAGCGATGCGGCGGGGCTTCGTCTATTCCAGCGGCTTGCCGAGGATCTCCGTCATCCAGCGCACGAAGGTCATGACGTCGCCGTCGTCCTCGCAGTCCGGCGGATAGATGATGTAGTAGGCGTAGATCGAGCGCACCTCGATCTCGAACAGCGGCACCAGCACGCCGGAACTGAGCCAGCTCTGCGCCATGCGCCGGCGCGCCAGCGCCACGCCCTGGCCGTTCACGGCGGCTTCCAGCATCAGCCCCAGGTCGACGAACTGCACGCCGGTGGCGGGCTCCGGCCAGTCCAGCCCGGCCGCCACCAGCCACGGGCGCCACGGTTCCAGCGGGCAGCGCAGCAGGCGCGCGGCGGACAGCGCGGCCGGCGACGCGAACGGCCCGACCTCGCGCAGATAGGCCGGGCTGCACACCGGGAAGACCGGCTCGTCCAGGATCTTGACCGCTTCCAGCCCGGGGTAGTTGCCGTTGCCGAAGCGGATCTCGACGTCCGCGTTCTCGGACTTCAGGCCCACCAGCGGCACGGAGAGCTGCAGGATCAGTTCGATGTCGGGATGGTCGGCCTGGAAGGTGGCCAGATGCGGCACCAGCACCTGCCGCGCGAAGGTCGGCGGCGCGGCCACGCGCAGTTGCCGGACCTCGCCGGCGAAGCGGGGCCGCGCGCCATAGTGGCTGAGCGCGGACAGCGCTTCCTTGACGACTTCGAGATATTCCGATCCCCTGGCCGTCAGGGTGAAGCCGCCTTGCGCGGAGTTGAACAGCTCGATGCCCATGATGTCTTCGAGCTGGCGGATGCGGTGGCTGATCGCGCTCGGCGTCACGCACAGCTCCTGCGCGGCCAGGGTCCCGCTGCGCAGCCGCGCCACCGCCTCGAACGCCATCAGGCACTGCAATGGGGGAACTCTGTAAGCCATGCGCGATACTCTTTTTCGACGGCCCGATGCCTCGGCCGGGTCTCCGGCATCGATGATACAGGATCGCTATCGGGCGCAAGGCGGCGCAAACCCGCGCCGCCTTGCCGCGCGCTCAGCCGCCGCCGAGCATGGCCTCGGCGCCGAAATCGAGCGCCGCCGCCAGCACGCAGGCCACATGCACCGCGTCGGCGCCGGCGCCGTCGTGGATCTGGTGGCGGCAGCTCGTGCCGTCGGCCACCACGATGGTGCCGGCCCCGGCCTGGCGCACCGCCGGCAGCAGCGACAGCTCCGCCATCGCCCGGGAGGCCTCGTAGTGCTCGGCTTCATAGCCGAAGCTGCCGGCCATGCCGCAGCAGGACGACTCGACCACGTCGAGCTGCAGCCCCGGGATCCACTTGAGCACGGCCTGCACCGGCCGGAACGCATCGAACGCCTTCTGGTGGCAGTGGCCGTGCACGAGCGCCTTGCCGCCGGGCAGCGCCTTGAGCTTGAGCTCGCAGCGCCCGGCCTGCTGCTCGCGCACGAGGAATTCCTCGAACAGCAGGGCCGAGTCCGCCAGCTTGCGCGCCTCGTCGCCAAACCCGTAGTTCAGGAACTCGTCGCGCAGCGACAGCAGGCACGACGGCTCCAGCCCGACCACCGGCACGCCGGCGTCGACGTAGGGCTTGAGCGCGTCGAGCGCGCGCCTGGCCTCGGCGCGGGCTTCGTCGACGAGGCCAGCCGCGAGGAAGGTGCGGCCGCAGCACAGCGGCCTGCCGCCGGGCTGCGCGCTGTAGTGCACGTCGTAGCCGGCGGCGCGCAGCACCATCTCCGCCGCGCGCGCGTTGCCCGGCTCCATGTAGTTGTTGAAGGTGTCCACGAACAGCAGCACCGAGCGGGGCCCGAGCGGCTCGCCGGCGGCCTTGCGGCTGCCGTCGAGGAAGGCGCTGCCGAAGCGCGGCAGCGAGCGCTCGCCGGCAAAGCCGAGCCAGCGCTTGACCAGCGGCGACAGCAGCGGCACGCGGTCCAGCGCGTTGACCAGCGGCGCCAGCAGGCTGGCCGCCGGCGCGTAGCGCGGCATGTACGCCACCATGCGCTCGCGCAGGCCGATGCCGTGGCGCCGGGTCCAGGCCGCGCGCGCCTCGATCTTGATCTTGGCCATGTCGACCCCGGTCGGGCAGTCGCGCTTGCAGCCCTTGCACGACACGCACAGGTCGAGCACCTCCTTGACCTCGGCGCTGGCCAGGCCGTCGTCGCCGAGCTGGCCGGACAGCGCCAGGCGCAGCGTGTTGGCGCGCCCGCGCGTGACGTGCTTCTCGTCCTTGGTGACGCGGTAGCTCGGGCACATGGTGCCGGCGTCGAACTTGCGGCAGTGGCCGTTGTTGTTGCACATCTCCACCGCCTTGGCCAGCCCGTGCGCGGGGTCGCCGCCGGTGCCCGGCGCGGTCTCGATGCCGGTGAGCGGGTCGCGCAGCACGTTCCAGCCGGACCAGTCCAGGCTGGGGGTCAGGTCGATGGCGCGGTACGCGGGCGGGAAGCGGAAGTTGGTGCTGTCGTCCATGCGCGGCGGCTGCACGATGCGGTCCGGGCTGAAGCGGTTGCCCGGATCGAACAGCGCCTTGATGTCGCGGAAGGCCTGGTGGATCTTCGGCCCGTACTGCCACGCCACCCATTCGCCGCGGCACAGGCCGTCGCCGTGCTCGCCGGAGAACGCGCCCTTGTACTTGCGCACGAGTTCGGCGGCCTCCTCGGCGATCGCCCGCATCCTGGCCGCGCCGTCGCGGCGCATGTCCAGGATCGGGCGCACGTGCAGCGTGCCCACGCTGGCGTGCGCGTACCAGGTGCCTTCGGTGCCGTTGCGGTGGAAGACCTCGGTCAGCTGGCTGGTGTATTCCGCGAGGTGCTCCAGCGGCACCGCGCAGTCCTCGATGAAGGAGACCGGCTTGCCGTCGCCCTTCATGCTCATCATGATGTTCAGGCCCGCCTTGCGCACGTCCCACAGCGCTTTTTGCGCGCCCGCGTCGGCCATGCGCACGACCGCGTCGGGCAGGCCGAGGTCGCCCATCAGCGAGACGAGGTCGTCGAGCCTGCGCAGCAGCGCGTTGTGCTCGTCGCCGGCGAATTCCACCAGCAGGATCGCCTCCGGGTTGCCGACCAGCGCCCGCTCGATGACCGGCCGGAAGGCCGGATTGCTCATCGACAGGCCGATCATGGTGCGGTCCACCAGTTCCACCGCCACCGGCCCCAGCTTGACGATGTGCCGGGTCATGTCCATCGCCTGGTAGAACGTGGGGAAGTTCACCACGCCCAGCACCTTGTGCGCCGGCAGCGGCGACAGCTTGAGCGTGAGCTGGCGGCTGTAGGCGAGCGTGCCCTCGGAGCCGACCAGCACGTGGGCGAGGTTGGGCAGGCCGTCGTCGCTGTAGGCGCGCGGGTTCTGGCAATCGAAGATGTCGATGTTGTAGCCGCCCACGCGGCGCAGCACGCGGGGCATGCGCT
>NZ_AQPL01000575.1:0-3555 GCF_000395345.1 Cupriavidus sp. WS
CTGTCCGTCACCGAACAACTCGACGCCCGCGCCATGCGCGCCGTGCGCGGCGGCTTCGTCCCCTTCCTGCCCGTGTTCAGCGCGGTCAAGGTCGACTCCACCTTCAACGCCTCGCAACTGATCGGCCAGACCCAGAACGTGGTCAACATGAACGGCAACAACGCGGCTTTCGTCGACGGCATCCGCTCGCATGTCGACAGCACGCAGAACGCCACCAACAACATCTACCGCTAAGCCAGTCCCGGCCCACGCGCACACACTCTCACCGAACCCAGGAGCACCGCCATGACTACCACCCTCGCCATCAAGGACCTGTCGGTCACCGAACAACTCGATGCCCGCGCCATGCGCGCGGTGCGCGGCGGCACGGTCTTCCTGCCCGTCCTGCCCGTGTTCAGCGCGGTCAAGATCGACTCGACCTTCAACGCCTCGCAGCTGATCGGCCAGACCCAGAGCGTCACCAACATGAACGGCAACAACGCCGCCTTCGTCGATGGCATCCGCTCGCACGTCGACAGCACCCAGAACGCCGCCAACAACATCTATCGCTGATGCCGCCGCGTCCCGCCCGCCATGCCGGGCGGGACGCGCGCAAGGCGTTTCGCGCCGCCGCCGGGCAAGGCCGCCAGCCTGCAATTTCGGGTTGGATCGCGCCGCGGGCGGATACACAATGAATGCACAGCGTATGGCGAGACCAGCCTGGTTCCTCGCGGGAGACGATCGTGCCTTGCTTGCTTACTCCGTTCGTCGCGCGCGCCGCGCGCGCCACCCTGCCGACGGCGCTGGGGCTGGTACTGGCGCTGGCCGGCTGCGCCGATTTCCGCCCGCCCGTGTACCAGCGCCCCGACACCCCGGCCAAGCCCGAATGGTCGCGCCAGGGCGCGATCACGGTGTCGCCGGCGGACACCATCGTGCCGAACTGGTGGCAGGCCTTCCGCGATCCGTATCTCGACGGCCTGGTCGACAAGGCCATCGCCGGCAACTACGACATCAAGGTGCTGGCCGCGCGCATCAAGGTGGCGGGCGCGCAGATCGCCGAAGTCAGGGCGGGCGCGCTGCCGGTCTTCGACGTGGGCGCCGGCGTGAGTTTCGACAAGACCACCGGGCAGTCGCTGAGCCGGACCTACAACCTCGGCACCCAGGTCAACTGGGACATCGACATCTGGGGCAAGGTCGAGAAGGGCGTGCAGGCCCAGAAGGCGGAGTTCAACGCCACCGAGGCGGACTGGCGTGCGGGCTACCTCACCCTGGTGTCGGCCGTGTCGACCACCTATTTCCAGATCCTGCAGTTCGACGAGCAGAGCGAGCAGCAGGCGCGCACGCTGGCCCGCAACAAGCAGATACTCGTCACCTACCAGGCCATGTTCCAGAACGGCCTGATTCCCCAGGTCCGCGTGATGCAGCAGCAGGCCGAGATCAACCGCCTGACCAAGGACCTGCTGGAGCTGCGCCGCGGGCGCGATCTCTCCGAGAACGCGCTGGGCACGCTGGTGGGCGTGCCGGCGGGCGTGTTCAAGGTGCCGGCCGGGCGCCTGCAGGAGCGCGTGCAGCTGCCGCCGGTGCCGGCCGGGCTGCCGTCGCAGCTGCTGTCGCGCCGCCCGGACATCGTGGCGGCGGAGTACCGCGTGCTCGAGTCGTACAATCTGGTCGGCCAGGCGCGGCTGGCGCAGCTGCCCAGCCTGAGCCTCACGGGGCGCGGCGGCACCTCCAGCTTCGCGCTGACCGACCTGCTCAAGTCCTTCACCTTCGGCTTCATGCCGAGCATCAACCTGCCGATGCTGGACCCGGGCGTGCGCGCCCGCGTGAAGACCTCCGAGGCGCAGACCAAGGTGGCCGAGAGCGAATACGGCCGCACCGTCATCACCGCGTTCGAGGAAGTGGAGAATGCGCTGGTCAACGTGGAGGCGCACAGGAAGCAGCGCGTGGAACTGCAGCAGCAGGTGGCGCAGTTGCGGGTGGTCTCGGCGCAGATCGAGGCGCAGCTCAAGGAGGGCGTGGTGTCGCAGCTCGACGTGTTCGAGGCCGAGCGCTCGCTGCTCGGCGCGCAGCTCGAGTTGTTGGCCAATCACCAACAGATCCTCGCCGACACTGTCACCCTCTACAAGGCGCTCGGCGGCGGGTGGCCCAGCGTGGCCGTGGCCAACGCGCCCGGCGACGGACCGCGGCAGGTGTCGCAGCAGGACGCGAAATAGCCGCGCTGCGCGCGCGGCCGCGCGATTGACTACCGGCGGGCCTGGCCTACTATGTCCTTGTCAGCACGTTCCCGGCGCGGCGGCCTGCGGGCCCGCCCCGCCGCCATGAAAAATGGCTTGCCGCCGGCGCACGCGCATGGCCCAAGCGCTGTTGGTGGTAGCGAAACATGGCTTCAGACCAGGCTCTGATCGACGAGGCGCGGGCGGCGGCGGGGCAGGGCGCGGCGCCTTCGCCGGGGCTGGCGCCGCGGCTCGACATCGTGCTCGCGCCTGTCACGCATCCTGCCCTCGGCGAGATCCGCATCGAGGAGAGCCTGTTTGCCGTGGGGCGCGCCGAGGCGCCTTTCGCCGCCTATCCCGCCGAGGTGGCGGCCGTGCTGTCGCGCCGGCATGCGCGCATCTTCAGCGAGGACGGCGCGGCCTACATCGCCGACCTCGGCAGCAAGAACGGCACCACGCTCAACGGCGCGGCCGTGGCGCAGCAGCCGGCGCGCCTGCGCGACGGCGACGAGCTGCGCTTCGGCAGCGCGCTGGCCTACCGCGTGCGCCTGTGCCCGCGCGCGCCGGCGCCGCCGGCCGCACACCCGCCGGTGGTGCTGACGCTGACGCCGGAACGCGGCGACCTCGGCCTGCAGCCGATCGAGATCACCGGCTTTCCGTTCCTCGCCAGCAAGGCCGACAAGACTTTCGCGCGCTACCGCGACGCCTATCCGCACCAGGTGAACTACGTCTCGCGCCGGCACGCGCACATTTTCCTCAAGGGCGGGCAGCCCTTCGTCGAAGACCTGGGCAGCACCAACGGCACCTTCGTCAACGGTACGCGCGTGGAGGACCATGCGGTGGCGCTGGCCGAGCACGACCTGCTGGCGTTCGGTGGCAACCATTTCGCCTACCGCGTCGGCATGCGGGCCGAGCCCGCGCAGGATGCGACCGTCACCAGCTCGGCCTTGCCGCAGCCGCCAGAAGCCAGCGCCGCGCCGCCGGCCGCCGAGGTGCCGCCGCCGGTTGCCGCCGCGCCGGCGCAGGACCCCGACAAGACCACCTTCGTGGCGGCGCCGGGATCGTTCCTCGACATCTTCTGCGTCGACTACGCCGCGCAGCAGGAAGACGAGGTCAACCAGGAGGCCGTGGCGCCGGCGCAGGGCGCCGCCGCCGACAAGCCGCAGGCGCAGGGCAAGTACGCGCTGGTCATGGCGCGGCTGGCGGCCGGTTTCGGCGCCAGCGAGCGCGCGCAGCTCAGGCGCGCGGCGCGCTGGGGCGCGGCGGCGGCGCTGGCAGGGGTGGCGCTGCTGCTGGTGCTCTATTTCCGCGGCGCGCCCGAGCGCGAGATGAAGGCGCTCATGGCGGGCGGCGATTTCCCGCG
>NZ_AQPL01000576.1:0-3632 GCF_000395345.1 Cupriavidus sp. WS
CGGGCGGCGATTTCCCGCGCGCCGCCGCCGTGGCCGACGCCTATCTCGCGCGGCATCCCGACAACGCGCAGTTCAAGGCCGCGGGCACCGAGGCGCTGCTGCGCGCGTATGTGCCCGCCTGGATGGGCAGGCTGCAGGCGCGCGACTTCGACGGCGCCGACGCGGCGCTGGCGCGGATGAAGACGCTCGGCGCGCACAACGCCGACGCGCGCGCCTTGCTCGACGAGATGGCGTGGCTGGGCCGGCTCGACCGCTTCGTGGCGGGCCGCGGCGGCGTGGACGCGCCGATCCGCATGTATGCCGACGAGGCCGCCATCCGCGGCCTGCTGCGCGACTGGAACGCCGACATCCCCGCGCACCAGCGCGCGCTCGACCGCATTTCCGCCTACGTGCCCGCGTTCAAGGACCGCTACGCGGTGGCGCTGAGCTACGTGCGCAAGCTGCAGAGCGACGATTCCGTCTACCTCGCCGCCATCGACCGCCTCAACGCGGCGCTGGCCACCGGGCTGGCCGGCGATGCGCCGCAGGCGCTGCAGCCCGTGCTGGCGGACTACGCCGAGAAATACCCGCGCCTCGCCGGCATGGACCGCCTCAAGGAGGACCTGCGGCGCTACCTGGAGCTCGACGCCGCCCTGCGCGCGACGGCGCTCGGCCCGGTGGTGGCGCAGATGGCCGGCGCCGGCTTCGCCACGCCGCCGTTCCAGGCGCGCTACCGCGAGCTCGCCGCCGGCCGCCTGCCCACGCCCGAGGTGGCGCGCCTGTACGGCGACGCGGACAAGGCCTGGCGCGCGGGCGATGCCGGCGCCGCCTTCGCGGCCCTGCAGCAGATCAAGGGCGGCCCCTGGGCCGAGGCGGCGGCCAGCGAGCTGGCGCGGCGGCAGGCGGTGGCCGCGCAGTTCGGCGAGCTGCAGAAGGGGCGCGGCGGCAGCGGCTACGACGAGCGCTTGCTGTCCTTCTACGCCGTGCTCGATCCGGCGCAGGACGCCTATTTCGTCAAGGCCATCGAGCCGGACGTGGCGGCCATCCACGACACCGCGCTGCGGCGCGCGCAGGTGCTCATGAACGGCGCGCTGGCAAGCTGGCGCCAGTACCGGCGCGACGGCGCGCTCGGCGGCGAGCAGCGCCTGGAGCCGGAGATCTCGGCCAAGTTCCGCGCGCAGGCGCGGCTGCTGTCCGGCGCCAGCGCGCAGGCGCGCCAGGGCATGCGCATCTACGCGCAGCTCAAGGTCGGCGACACCGCGCAGTGGAACCAGGTGCGCGACGACATCGAGGCGGAGGCCGAGCTGCAGCGCCGCTCGCTGCAGGAGCTGCGCATGGTGCTGAACCCCGCCGTGCTCAAGGGCAAGCTGGCGCTGATCGGCGCCGAGGCGGCGGACGGCGGCGAGAGCGTGGCGGCGGGTGGAGGCAGGGACGGAGAGAAGGACGGCGGGAGGCGCGATGAAGGACGATAACCGCGACAACCGCCTCAAGCCGCTGCACGAGGCGCTCGAGGACCACAGCGCCGAGGGCATCGCGATCCTCAGCGCCGAGCCGCTCAAGATCATGCAGGTCTCGGTGCTGGTGATGGTGCTGCTGGTGCTGTGCGCGCTGGTGTGGTCGTTCGTCGGCCACGCGGATGTGATCGTCACGGCGGACGGCACGCTCGCGCCCGAGTCGGAAGTGCGGCGCTTCTACGCGCCGGTGGACGGCGAGCTGGCCGATCTCTACGTGGCCGAGGGGCAGCCGGTGTCGAAGGACGACGTGCTGGCGCGGCTCAACGCGCGCGGCGCGATCGAGGCGGCCACCAATGCGCTGGAGGCCCAGCTCAAGCTGCAGGACTCCGAGCGCGAGTGGCAGCAGTTCCCGGACAAGAAGCTGCTGATGGAGCGCAAGGCGGCCGCACTCAAGAAGCAGATCGAGGTGGCCGAGCGCCTGCACGAGAACCGCACCGCGGAGGGCACCACGCGCCTGGCCGAGCAGCAGCGCGCGCAGCTGCAGGAAGCGCGCAGCAACCTCGACAACGCGCGCCGCCAGCGCGAGTTCACGCGCCAGGAGCAGGACCGGTACGCGCGCCTGTTCGCACTGCCGGGCGGCGGCGGGGTGTCGCAGTCGCAGGTGGAGGGCAAGCGCAATGCCGCGGTGGAGGCGGAGAACGCGCTGCGCATCGCGCAGTCGCGCCTGACCGAGCTCGATTCGCGGCTGAGCCAGGAGCTCAACCAGGCCACCGTGCAGCTCGAAGGCAGCAGCCAGGAGCTGACCAACCTGCGCATCCAGTACGACGCCGCGCTGCGCGAGATCAGCAACACCGAGGACAAGCTGCGCCTGCAGGTGCAGACCGCGCGGCTGGTGGCCGAGGCGGCGGCGCGCATCCGCTTCGAGAACATCGACAAGGACAACTTCCTGCTGATCCTGGCGCCGGTGGCCGGCGTCATCACCGACGTGAGCTCCACGCAGCGCGGCGACAAGGTGCAGGCCAACGCGCCGCTGGGCGGCATCGCGCCCAAGGACGCGCGCCCGGTGCTGAAGATCGAGATCGCCGAGCGCGACCGCGCCTTCCTGCGCGAGGGGCTGCCGGTCAAGCTCAAGTTCAATGCCTTTCCCTACCAGCGCTACGGGCTCATCAACGGCACGCTGGAATACATCTCGCCGGCGACCAAGCTGGCGGGGCAGAACCGGCAGCCGGTGTACGAAGGCCGCGTGCGGCTGGCGCAGACGTACTACGCCGTGGCGGACGGCAAATATCCGTTGCGCTACGGTATGACCGCCACGGCGGAAATCGTGGTGCGCGAGCGGCGCCTGATCGACCTGGGGCTGGACCCGTTCCGGCAGGTGGCCGGCTGACGGGCGCGCGGCATGCGGGGCGGGGGCGGGAGGGGCGGCGTGCCCGGCACGGCGCGTGCGGCAACGAGCGAGGAGCACGGAACATGACAGCGATTGTGCGGGTCGACGACGAGATCATCGGCGTCGAGGAGTTCATCCGGGTGCTGAAGCTCACGGGGCAGTTCGAGGGGCTGATCGAGCAGATCGTGCGCGACAAGCTCACCGTGCACGCGGCGCGCAAGCAGCGCATCGGCGTCACCCCCGAAGAGGTGCAGGAGCGCGCCGACCAGTTCCGCCGCGTGCAGGGGCTGCACCGCGCGGCGGACATGAACCACTATCTCGACGTGCTTAACGTCAGCCTGGACGAGTTCGAGACCTTCATCACCGAAAGCCTCTACCAGGAAAAGATGATGGCCGAGGTGACGAACGAGCGCGCGGTGGATGCCTACTTCAAGCTCCATTCGCCGAAGTTCGACAGCATCGAGATCAGCCACATCGTGGTGGACGCCGAGGACAAGGCCAAGGAACTCATCTCCTACCTGCGCGATGACCCCGACAGCTTCGCCGAGATGGCGCGCGAGCACTCCATCGCCGACACGCGCGAGCAGGGCGGCGCCATCGGCAAGGTGCTGCGCGGCTCGCTGCGCGCCGACATCGAGGCCAAGGTGTTCAACGCCGCCGCCGGCGACCTGCTCGGGCCGTTCCCGTCGGCCGACCGCGCCGTCTTCGAGATCTTCATGGTGAGCGACAAGCACCCGGCCGTGCTCGACGCCGAAGTGGCGGCCGAGGTGCGCCGACTGCTGCGCGAGGACTGGCTGATGGCCAGGGCGCAG
>NZ_AQPL01000577.1:0-1464 GCF_000395345.1 Cupriavidus sp. WS
GCCGACTGCTGCGCGAGGACTGGCTGATGGCCAGGGCGCAGGAACATGTGATCGAAGCGCGCTAGCGCGCCGGCGCGGGGGCACCAAGCGATGGAAGCCAGCTCCGAACTGCAGCCGCTCGCCGATTTCCTGGCCGGCGTGGAGATCCTCTCGCCGTTCTCGCGCGAGGAACTGGAGCGGCTGGCGGAGCACGCGCAGGCGCTGACCTACGGCTTCGGCGAGACCGTGTGCAACGCGGGCGACGCGGCGGGCGGCCTGTTCATCGTCAAGGCCGGCTCGGTGCGCGTGTTCAACGAGGACAACGGCAAGGAGGTGAGCCTGGGCGTGCGCAAGGCGCGCGAGGTGTTCGCCGACGTGGCCATGCTGCGCGAGTACCGGCATGAATCGTCGGTGCGCGCGTCGGGCAAGACCGAGCTGCTGTTCATCCCGCGCGGCGTGACCGAGCCGCTGGCGGCGCAGAACCCGGCGGCGATGGCGTTCATTGCCAGCTACGTGGCGATCAGCTCGGCGGGCGGCTTCGTGGCGCGCCTGTTCGACCTGCGCGGCAAGCTCGACAAGGCCGAGCTGGAAGAGGCGGTGCGCAGCGTGGGTGTCAAGCGCATATCGGCCGGCAAGGAGATCCTGCGCCAGGACGCGCGCGAGGACCGCCGCCTCTACGTGGTGCGGCAGGGCGAGGTGCGCATCGTGCGCACCGAGGACGGCGTGGAGTTTCCGCTGGCCACGCTGCGCCAGGGCGACATCTTCGGCGAGCGGGCCTGCGTGATGCGGCAGGAGCAGATCGCCTCGGCCGTCGCCGTGACCGACGCGCGGCTGCTGGTGATCCCGGAAAAGACCGTGCAGCTGATCATCGAGCGCAACCCCAGGCTGCGCGAGGTGCTGGAGGAGCGCATCCGCTTCGTCGACCGCGAGCTGCACCGCCAGAAGAAGCTGGCCGAGCGCCGCAAGCATCCGGTGATGCTGGACCTGGCCTCCAAGCCGGAAATGGGCGAGCGCGTGATCCGCCGCTTCGCGCTGGTCGAGCAGGCCGAGGAAATGGATTGCGGCGCCGCGTGCCTGGCGATGATCTGCCGCCACTACGGCATTCCGATGACGCTGGGCAAGCTGCGCGAGCTGGCCAACGTGACCACGCAGGGCGCCACGCTGGACAGCCTGGCGCGCGCGGGCGAGTCGCTCGGCTTCACCACGCGCGGCGTGCAGTGCACGCAGGATTCGCTGCTGGGCTTCACGCTGCCGTTCATCGTGCACTGGGAGGGCTACCACTACGTGGTGGTCTACGGCGTGTCCAGGCGCTGGGTGTGGGTGGCGGACCCGGCGCTGGGATTCCGCAAGATGCGCGTGGAGGAATTCGAGCGCGGCTGGAGCGGCACCTGCCTGCTGTTTACCGCCGGCGAGAGCATGGCGCAACTGGCGGTGGCGCGCTCGCCGTGGCTGCGCTTCGTCGGCTGAACCTGTCAGATTTTTTGT
>NZ_AQPL01000578.1:0-8164 GCF_000395345.1 Cupriavidus sp. WS
CCCGCCGCGCTGCTCGATTGCATGGCGGAATGCCGGGTCGCGTGATTTTACCGTGCCTGCGCGGCGCATCGTGGAAACCCGGCGCGCGGATGGGGGGCGGCGGCCGGAGCGCGCGGCAAAAGACGGCAAAAGACCCCAAAACGGGGCCTCCGGGAGACCTCGAACCGGCCCCAAGACGTCCCCAAGACGTCCCCAAGACGTCCGACTCGGCCTAGCATGGAGTCAACACCATCCACTTTTCCGGGAGCCTTGCCGCCATGCCCGCCTCGACCGTCACTCCAGCCGCCCGCCCGACCCCGCAGGAAGCCGTGGCCGGGCTCTGGCAGGCCGCCGGGCTGCCGCCCGCCGCGCCGGATGCGCTGCGGCTTGCCGGCGCCGATCCGGTGCTGCCTTCCTCGTTCGCCGTGGGCACCGCGGCGCAGGCGGCCATCGGCGCCGCGGCGCTGGCCGCGGCGGCCTTGTGGCAGTTGCGCGGCGGCGGCGCGCAGCAGGTCGCGGTGGACATGCGCCATGCCGCGGCCGAGTTCCGCAGCGAGCGCTACCTGCGCGTGAACGGCGCGCCGGCGCCGGAATTCCGCGACCGGACCGGCGGCCTCTACCGCTGCGGCGACGGCGGCTGGGTGCGCCTGCACACCAATTTCCCGCATCACCGCGACGGCGTGCTGCGCCTGCTCGGCTGCGGCCCCGACCCGGCCGCGGTCGGCGCGGCGCTGTCGAAATGGGAGGCCGAGGCGTTCGAGACCGCCGCCGCCGAGGCCGGCCTCGTGGTGGCGGCCCTGCGCAGCTTCGAGGCCTGGGACCGCCATCCGCAGGGACAGGCCCTGCGCGGGCTGCCGCCGCTCGTGCTCGAGCGCATCGGCGAGGCGCCGCCGCAGCCCTTGCCGGCTTTCCCGGCGGAGAGCGCCCGGCCGCTGGCCGGCGTGCGCGTGCTGGACTTCACCCGCATCATCGCCGGCCCGGTGGCCGGGCGCACGCTGGCCGCGCACGGCGCCGACGTGCTGCTGGTCACGGCGGCGCACCTGCCGTTCATCGCGCCGCTGGTGATCGACACCGGGCGCGGCAAGCGTTCCTGCCAGCTCGACCTGCGCGACCCCGACGACAAGCGCGCCCTGCACAAGCTGCTGCATGGCGCCGACGTGCTGGTGCAGGGCTACCGCCCGCAAGGGCTGGCCGAACTCGGCGTGGGGCCGGAAGCCGCCGCGCGCGCGCGGCCCGGCATCGTCTATGCCACGCTGAGCGCCTACGGCCACGTGGGGCCGTGGGCCGGCCGGCGCGGCTTCGACTCGCTGGTGCAGACCGCGACCGGCTTCAACCATGCCGAGGCGCAGGCGGCCGGCAGCGCGGAACCGCTGCCGCTGCCGGCCCAGGCGCTGGACCACGCCGCCGGCTACCTGCTGGCGCTCGGCGTGATGGCCGCGCTATACCGCCGCGCCACCGAGGGCGGCAGCTGGCACGTGCGCGTGTCGCTGGCGCAGACCGGCCAGTGGCTGCGCGGCCTGGGCCGCGTCGAGGGCGGGCTGCGCCAGCCGGAGCAGCGCTTCGAGGACGTGCGGGACCTGCTGGAGACCATGCCGTCCGGGTTTGGCGAACTGACGGTGGTGTCGCACGCGGCGCGGCTGTCGCAGACGCCCGCGCGCTGGGCGCTGCCTTCGGTGCCGCTCGGCACGCACGCGCCCGCGTGGCTGCCGCGCGCCTAGCCTTGCGCGCCGGTCATGCGCGCCATCCACTGCGCCATGTCGCGCTCGAGCGGCGTGCCGGCGCGCTGCGCGGCCAGGATGCGCTCGCGGTCGGCGGCGGGCCGGTTCTGGCTGAGCTTGAACTTGGCCTCCACGCGCGTCGGCACGATGCGCAGGCCGACGATGGCGCCCAGCATCTTCTGCTGGAAGTCCTCCGGCAGGCCGCGCCACTGCGCGGCATAGTCCGGCTCGTGCTGCGCGATCAGGCGCTTGAGCAGCGCGTCCTTGTCGGCGGCGTCGTGGAGCGTGGTGACTTCCGCGTAGACGTGCACCGCCACGTAGTTCCAGGTCGGCACCGACAGCTTCTGGTCGTACAGCGCGGGCGAGACGTAGCCGTGCGGGCCCTGGAACACCAGCAGCGCGCGCGGGGTCTGCTCCAGCCAGCGCCAGTGCGGATTGGCGCGCGCCATGTGTGCCTCGATGCGCCAGGTGTCGCCGGTGCGCTCGGCCACCACCGGCAGGTGGGTGGCGAAGGGGACGCCGTCGGCGTCGTTGCCGGCCAGGGTGGCGAACGGGTAGCCGCGCATGACGTCGTCGATGGCGTCGGCTTCGGTGCTGGCAAAGTGAGAAGGCAGGTACATGTGGGCGTGACCGGAGTGTGAGTCGTCAATACAGGGTTTGCCGCATGCGGGCGGGCTGGGCCGCGTCATAGGCGGTGCCGTCGATGGCGTCGCGCGTCAGCGTTGCGAGGATGGTGCCGTTGCTCGGCAGGCGGTCGCGCGCCACCTGCGTCTCGGGCGCCCACAGCTTCGAGCGCACCAGCGCGCGGGCGCACTGGAAGAACACCGATTCGATGGCGATCACCAGCACCGTGGCCGGCGCCTTGCCGTCGACCACGCAGCGCGCGATCAGCGCCGGGTCCACCGAGATGGTGGCGGTGCCCGCCACGCGGATGGTCTCGTTGACGCCGGGGATCACGAACAGCAGGCCCACGCGCGGATCGGCCACGATGTTGCGCAGGCTGTCGATGCGGTTGTTGCCGCGGCGGTCCGGCAGCAGCAGGGTGCGCTCGTCGAGCACCTGCACGAAGCCCGGCGCGTCGCCGCGCGGCGAGCACTCGGCGTATTTGCCGCCCACGGTGGACAGCAGGCACAGCGGCGCGGCCTCGATGAAGGCGCGGTAGTGCGGATGCAGATAGTCGACTTCCTTGGCGAGCGAGGCTTCGCCGGCGTCGCCGTAGCGGGCCTCCAGCTCGGCCAGCGTGGTGATGGCGTAGGGATTCATGGCTCGGGCGCCGGGCGGCGCGCGCGGGGTTCTTTTGCGAGGAAACCTGACTGTACCGCAATCCGGCGCCGTCCAGGCCCGACCGGCGCGCGGCGGCCGCGCCGGATGCCGCGGCGTCACATGCTAGAGCGTCACCGTGCCGCGGCCCAGCTCGATCACGCGCCCGCCCACGCGGATGGCCCGCGCGGCCGTGACCTCGAGGTGCAGCGCGCACGGCCGGCCCACGGCCTCGCCCTGGTCGATGCGGTAGCTGGCCGGCAGCGCGCGGCCGCTGGCGATGAGCCAGCCGCCCAGGTTGGCGCAGGCCGAGCCGGTGCCCGGGTCTTCCGCCACGCCGCCGCCCTGCTTGGTGAAGAAGTAGCGCGACACCATGCGTCCGGGCTGGGCGGGGTCGAAGGCGAACACATAGGCGGTCTTGCGGCCCAGGCTGCTCTGCGGCCATGCCTCGAGCCGGCTGCTGTCGGGCTGGGTGCGGTGCACGGCGTCCACGCTGCGCAGCGGCACCAGCAACTGGTCGGCGCCGGTATCGACCCACATCGGCGGCGCCAGCAGGTCCGCCTCGGCCAGGCCGAGCAGGCCGGCCATCTGCGCGTCCGGCAGCCCGGCCGGCGCGGTGCGCGGCGCGCCGGCGTGCGGCGCGGTGAAGGTCCAGACGTCGCCCTGCGCCGTGACCGGCACCACCCCGGCCTTGAATTCGAGCGAGAACGCATCGCCGGCTCCGGCCAGCTCGCGCACCACGTGCGCGGTGCCGAGCGTGGGATGGCCGGCGAAGCGCATCTCGTAGCCGGGCGTGAAGATGCGCACCTGGGCGGCGGCCTGCGCCGAGGGCAGGATGAAGGTGGTCTCGGACAGGTTGAACTGCAGCGCGAGCGCCTGCATGGTGGCGTCGTCGAGGCCGCGCGCGTCTTCGAACACGCACAGCGGGTTGCCGCCGAAGGTCGATTCGGCGAACACGTTGAGCAGGCGGTAGGCGTAGGTGGTCATGTATTTTCCGGAGGAGGGCGCCGGGCCGTGGGTGGCGGACGTCACAGTCTACGGCGCCGGCGCGCGCACGCCATGCACAGTCGTGCCGAAGCCGGCCGGGCCAGTTGCGGACACTATTGCGCTGGCCCGCAGGAAAGCGTCCCGTTGACGGGAGCCGGATCGCCGACGTATCGCCGGTTGCCAAAGGTTTGCTCCCCTCTCCCACGACGTGGGAGAGGGGAGCAAACAGGCGGCAAGTGTGCTGTTGCAGGACGCTCCAACACTACCCGCGCAACCTCAGAACCCCACAGCCTGTCCGTCGCGCCGGCTGTCGCTGGCGGCCACGTAGCCGTGGTCGGCGTCGTCCGACAGGCGCCAGATGAACTGGCCGGAGCCGAAGTCCATGTACGGGTCGTCGACCGACTTGAGCTGATGGCCACGCGCCTTGAGGCCGGCGACCACGGCCGGGTCCATGCTGGCTTCCACGTCGAGCGTGAAATCGCGGTTGACCTTCCAGCGCGGCGCGCAGCAGGCGGCCTGCGGCTGCTGGTTGTAGTCCACCATGCGCACCACGGTCTGCAGGTGGCCCTGCGGCTGCATGTCGCCGCCCATCACGCCGAAGCTCATGACCGGCTGGCCGCCCCTGGTCAGGAAGGCCGGGATGATGGTGTGGAACGGGCGCTTGCCGCCGGCCACCACGTTGGCGGATTTCGGGTCCATCGAGAAGCCCACGCCGCGGTTCTGCAGGCTGATGCCGGTGCCGGGCACCACCACGCCGGAGCCGAAGCCCATGTAGTTCGACTGGATGAACGAGATCATCATGCCGTTCTCGTCGGCGGCGCTCAGGTAGATGGTGCCGCCCACCTTGGGCATGCCGAAGTCGAAATGCGTGGCGCGCTGCATGTCGATCAGCTTCGCGCGCGACTTGAGGTAGGCGTCGTCGAGCATCTGCTCGGGCGTGACTTCCATGCTGCGCGGGTCGGCCACGTAGCGGTAGAGGTCGGCGAAGGCCAGCTTCATCGCCTCGATCTGCAGGTGCTGCGACTCGACCGAATCCACCGGCAGCGCGGCCAGGTCGAACTGGTCGAGGATGCCCAGCGCCATCAGCGCGGCGATGCCCTGGCCGTTGGGCGGGATCTCGTGCATCTCGTAGCCGCGGTAGGACTTGCTGATCGGCTTGACCCAGTCGGGCTTGTAGTCGCGCAGGTCGGCGGCGGTCATGGCGCCGCCGCACTCCTTGCTGAAGGCGGCGATGCGCTCGGCGATCTCGCCTTCGTAGTAGGCGCGGCCCTTGGTGGCGCCGATCTTGCGCAGCGTGTCGGCGGCGGCCTTGAGCGTGAACTTCTCGCCCACGGCGGGCGCGCGGCCGTTGGGCATGAAGGCCTCGGCGTAGCCGGGCTGGTCCTTCAGCTCGGGCACCGCGGCGGCCCACTTGTGCGCCACCACCGGCGGCACGGCGTAGCCGCGCTCGGCGATCTCGATGGCGGGCTCCATCAGGTCGGCGAACGGCAGCTTGCCGAAGCGCTCGTGCAGCGCGGCCCAGCCGGCGATCACGCCCGGCACGGTGACGGCGTCCCAGCCGCGCACCGGGCGCTTGGCGATGCCGTTGGCGTCCACGCCGTACTTGTTCTTGAAGTAGTCGGGGTTCCACGCCGCCGGCGCCACGCCGGAGGCGTTCAGGCCGTGCAGTTCCTTGCCGTCCCACAGGATGGCGAAGGCGTCGCTGCCCAGCCCGCACGAGACCGGCTCGACGATGGTGATGGCCGCCGCCGCGGCGATGGCCGCGTCCACCGCGTTGCCGCCCTTGAGCAGCATGCGCAGGCCGGCCTGCGCCGCCAGCGGGTGCGAGGTGGACACCACGTTGCGCGCGAACAGCGGGATGCGCACGGAGGGATAGGGGTTGGTCCAGTTGAAATTCTGCATGGCTTGTCTCGGTTGCTCGCGTGGCGCGCAGGGGCGCGCCGCCGCTTCTTGTGCGTCTTTCTTATTCGACGGTGATCTTGCGGTCCTTGATGAGCTTACCCCAGCGCGCGCTGTCCTTCCTGACCATCGCGGCGAACTGCGCCGGCGTGCCGCCGACCGGCTCGGCGCCCAGCTTGGCCAGGCGGTCCTTGACGTCCTGCGCCTGGATGGCCTTGTTGAACTCGGCATTGAGGCGGTTCACGAGGTCGGCCGGCATGCCCTTCGGGCCATAGATGCCGAACCACGTGTCGGACTCGAAGCCGGGCAGGCCGGATTCGCTGGCGGTGGGGATCTCCGGCGCCAGCGGCGAGCGCTTCAGGCTGGTCACGGCCAGCGCCTTGAGCTTGCCGTCCTTCACGTGCGGCAGGCCCGAGACGATGCTGTCGAACAGCACCTGCACCTTGTTGGAGATCAGGTCCGGCACCGCCAGCGCGGTGCCGCGGTACGGAATGTGGGTGATGAACACGCCGGCCTGCGCCTTGAAGGCCTCGGCGGTCAGGTGCACCACGGTGCCGTTGCCGCTCGAAGCGTAGTTCAGCTCGCCGGGATGCTTCTTGGCGTAGTCGATCAGTTCCTTGACGTTCTTCACCGGCAGGGCGTTCGGCACCACCAGCACGTTGGTGGCGATGGCCACCTCGCCGATCGGCGTGAAGTCGGTCTCGGTGTTGTAGGGCAGGTGGGTGTTGATGTACGGCCCGATCGAGTGCGTGCTGGTGGTGGCGATCAGCAGCGTGTAGCCGTCCGCCGGCGCCTTGGCCGCCATGTCGGAGCCGATCGCGCCGCCCGCGCCGGGACGGTTGTCCACCACGATCTGCTGGCCGATGTTGCTGCCCACCTTCTGCGCGATCGCGCGCGCCAGCAGGTCGGTGGCGCCGCTGGCCGGGAACGGCACGATCAGGCGGATCGGCTTGTTCGGGAACGTGTCGGCGAAGGCCGGGACGGCGCCCAGCGCCAGGCTCGTGGCCAGGCTCGTGCCCAGCAGGCGCAGCCAGTGTTTCATGATGATCTCCGGATCGGGAAGGCAGGCGATGCGGCTCGCGGCGGGGCCGCGCGCGCTACACCGCCGATGTGGCGGTGATGTGTCGCTTCATTATTCCGTGCGCCCCATCGTAATGAAAGCTAATATTTCTTTCTTGTATCTCAAGATTTTCTTAAGTATCAGCGTGGCGGGAAAGCCTCCTGCCGAGGTCCCATTCCATGAGCACCATCCGTTTCCTGCGTACCTTCGTCGCCGTGGCCGAGCACGGCTCCTTCGCCGCCGCCGCCGAGCAGGTCGCGCTCACGCAGGCCGCCGTCAGCCTGCAGATGCGCGCGCTGGAGATGGAGCTGCGGCGCGAGCTGTTCGACCGCGGCGGCCGGGTGGTGGTGCTCAACGCCGGCGGGCGCGAGCTGCTGCCGCAGGCGCGCCGCATGCTGGCGCTCTACGGCGAGATGCGGCTGCCGCCCGAGGCGCCCGACGCGATGGCCGGCGCGGTGGCGGTGGGCGCCGTGGTCTCCGTGATGGGCGGCCTGTCGCACGTGGTGGCGCGCATGAAGCGCGCCTACCCCGCGCTGGACGTGCGCCTGGTGGGCGCCAAGTCGATCGACCTGGCCGCGCAGGTGGAAGCCGGCGAGCTCGACGCCGCCATGCTGGTGGAAGGCGCCGGCCGCCTGCCCGGCACGCTGGTGTGGACGCCGCTCTACCGCGAGCCGCTGGTGGCCATCGCCGGCCTCGGCATGCCCGGCGTCAGCGCGCGCGAAGCGCTCGCGGCCAACCCCTTCCTGCGCTTCGACCGCGGCCAGCGCACCGGCATGCTGGTCGAGCGCGCGCTGCGCCGCGCCCATCTGCGCGTCAACGAATTCCTCGAGCTGAATTCGATCGAGGCGCTGGTCGAGCTGGTGCGCCAGGAAGTCGGCGTGACCGTGGTGCCGCTGCTGCGGCGCGCGCGCTGGCGCGACGACGAAGCCCTGCGCATCCTGCCGCTGGAAGCCGGCGGCGCGCCGGTGCTGCGCACGGTCGGCATGCTGGAGCGGCGCGACCACGCGCGCCGGCATGTCACGGCGGTGGTGCGCGAGGCGTGCATGGCGTCGTTCGGCGGCGAGGCCGGGTCACGGCCATGAAAAAAGGGTGCCTCGCGGCACCCTTTCGAAGGTCTTGCGGTTGCGGCGGTCCGCCGCGCCGTTGCCGGCTTATTCTTCCTGGAACGCTTCCTCGCGCTTGTTCTTGATCGACGGCAGCGCCACGATCAGCACCAGCACGGCGGCGGCGATCAGCAGGCCCAGCGACAGCGGGCGCGTGA
>NZ_AQPL01000579.1:0-430 GCF_000395345.1 Cupriavidus sp. WS
GCGGTCACGCCCGTTCTGGATCAGTTGCTCGACGCTGCGATCTGATAGTTGGTCGCGCAAAGACTGCAGTGCCTTGCCGATGGCCGCAGCATCTGCTTGCTGCGGCAACTCGCAGCCGATCACAGGTGTATCGCCGTTGGCGGTCACGTCTGCCTGGGCGACATCGAGCAGGTAGATCGGCGCGGACCAGTGCAATACCTCGGCGATGCGAGCCAGGCGGAGCCCACAGGGCAGGGTACTCCCGCGTGGCTTGGGCAATTGGGCCTCGCCGTCGGTCACGAGGACCACGGCATCGACAGGATGGCGCCGGCGCAGCCTGTAGATCTGCTTGAGCCATGCGGCGTCCGGCTGGCCGCCCTCGCCGCCCTTGCTCCATAGCAGCACCGCATCGGTAGTGGTCAGCCAACCCGTTTCGGCAAGGCCGGGCAGC
>NZ_AQPL01000580.1:0-7387 GCF_000395345.1 Cupriavidus sp. WS
ATCGGTAGTGGTCAGCCAACCCGTTTCGGCAAGGCCGGGCAGCAGGTGCTCAATAACGTCATCGTCGCCGGTGAGCAGTAGCCAAGGCTGGCGATGGCGCCAGCGCCAACCGTGGATAGCTCGAAGGCGTGTTGCCAGCGATTCCCTCAAGGGCGCCCACGCTAGCGAATCGGGCACTTCCGACCCGGCCACAGAATCGACCGGCACGACCCCCTGGGCAAGCAATGCCTGGTCTACCACGCGCCCCGCCTTGCGAAACTCCACCAAGGAAAACAGCGGGATCACAACCAGCAGGATTGCTCCACAGCCCAATACCCATGCCATCGCACGGCCTCGGCTCTCCGGCGTAGTCAGGCCAATCGTCGCGCCGAGCAGATAAATCAGGACACACGCCAAGGCGCATGCGAAGACCAAGGCCCAGAGTAGCCCAGAGGGCAGGCGGACCTTTGAAGCGGGAGAGGGAACGTCAGACACCTTCATGCGCTGTTAGATTTTCATTTGATCATGGTCATGCGGACCAGGTCACGTTGCTGGCTCGCAACCATTTGCGGACGCCCTGTTTGATGTGCATGCTCGCTCGCGAGTGCAATGCCAAGCCAATCGGCTGCGATGCCCGCATGGCCAAGACTGGCATCGACCTCTTGGATTTCACCCGCGTTCCGGCCGGCGTTCGTCCAGGCAGCCAGGATGGCTGCCCCAGTTGCGCTATCCACGCCGGATTGCCACAAACTACCGGCTTCGTCAGCAGAACCCCGCCCCCATTGCATGGCGGATGCTAGGACCCCGCCCATATCGGAAAGAGTGCCTTCAACGGGACGATGCAGCGCAGTATTCCCCACCCACCCTGCTCGCCGTCCAGCGCATTGCGTCACAAATAGCAAAGCCACGCCAGCCTCGGTACTATCAGATGGCGGCACGTCATACAGTTGTGCGGCGACGACCAGGATCGCGCGGGCCGTCTTTCCACCATTGTCAAGCCACCTATCCACTTCCATAACGCCATAATCTGCCGTTGTGTGCTCGACATTTTCCCCGCGCAGGCCCATCTCCACCCAGATGCGTTTCCAGCCGACCAACGCCTCAGCGGGGTCAATTGACCGCCCGTCAGCAACCAGATAGACATCCAGATGCAGCCGGGCCGGCAAGTCTCGCAGCGCATCCGTCATGCGTTCGAGCAACATCTGATACAACGATTCTGACCGGATCGCCGCTGGCTTCCTGGCGAATTCACTTGCGACATGGCCAGCCTCGTCCTCGCTCTCAGTAAGAATCGAGTGCCGGACGTGAGCATTGACGGCATCCACATAGGTCGATTCCAACACGCTTTCACCATCGACGATGCGTTCGGCAACACGGTCTCCCCCAAGAGCGGTGACATAGGCAATTTCCAGTAAGCTCAATGGCTGTTGGGCATGTCTAATGGCAACACGCAAACCCTCGCCTCGCACTTCGTTGCGAATGTGCGTTTTCATCTGGGCATACTGGAACAGCCCATAACGCAGAGAAAACATCACTCCGTAGCAAAGGCCCGGAACACCAAATAGCCAGGCCCAAAAGACTCCTTCGTGAACCGACTTGCCCGCAGGCCAGCACCACAAGGTCAAACCGGCACCGGCACCCATCACCACGATAAACAACACAAGCCAAATCACCGCCGAAGGCCCATCATCGCCACAGGCAACTTCTGCCGGCAATGCGGAGAGGTCGATCGGCATCAGGCAATTCCGGTATTGGGTGCCGACGAAATCAGCGAGCACCCGCAGGCAGTTCGGTGGCCATGAAAGGCCACCGGAACGCCATCATCGGTAAACGATGGATCACCCTCGACGATCACGTTTTCTCCGTGCATTGGGCAAGACACCCAATCACCTTTGCGCGCCACCGGGCTGCCGTCGATCAACATCGTCACCGAGCCCGTGAGAACTACCCCGCCATGTGAATTTCCGTCGCCCTTCCTGACAATTCCTCTCATTTCTTTATCTCATCACAATATAAGATCAAGCTTCCTACTTAGCGGCGCCGACTATGGCAATCGCTGCCCATGACTTCTCGCACTCCGAGCTCACTTCGGCAATTCGGCAGGTCCGGCCGTCCACAACCAGCATATGGCCGTGGCCCCTCCCCACGTCACGCCTACCGCCACCAGCAGCATTGCAAGCCAGATCAGGGAGGCTTCGATCGTCCCGCCCAACTTAATGGGTAATGCGTTTCGAAATCCCCGTTGATCATCCAGGCAAATCAGCAACAGTGCTCCCGCGGCGGCAACTACCCACGGAAATACGGCATAGGGAGCGAGTCCGTTCCGTCGTTGTCGGAACACACGCACGCACCGCCTCAGCCAGAGCAACGAAACGAAGACAGGCAACGCGAGAATGGTGCGCGACAGCAACACCAAACTGAACATATCCCGCTCGGTCATCAACGTCAGCAACCAAATGGGAAGCACCCAGAAAATGAGTGCCCAGGCCATGACGAGCTGCAGATGCGATCCTCGTCGGGCAATTAAACTCACGCCCAAGAGCGTGACAGTCACGCCAAGCACACCTGCAATCAGGATCAACATTCCGCTGATATAACCCGCATAATCCGCATTAGACATAGCTGGCAGCCCCGACGCTCGTTGTTACCGGAATTAGACCGCATCCATCATGATCACTCCCGCTTGCGCAGTGACGCCACCACCTCGTCCGCTAGCCGCTTGAATTCCTCCTTCGACATTGGCGTAAGATTGCGTTGCCTTGCCACTTCCGACCGTTGAATCAAATGAATGTCCAAGGCATAGTAACCACCCTGCGGATTGGCGACAGCACGATATCCATAGTCCACGTCCCCATTCTGACGGGTGATTTGGATGAAACTGCTGTAGCCCTCATAGTCCGCCATCTTGACTGACGGAAATGGCCAAACGAGAGTTCGCATTTCCCTTTCTCGGGGAAGTTGCTCCCAAAATACCCTGAGGCTATCGCGGCTTTTTTTCTTGTTTTCGCTTGATGACAATCGGAAATCCGACGCGTCATCGTTACGATCCCACCAGGCACCATCACCCACCCAGATCATGATATCCGGGTGTTTCGCAAGCACGCCCTTCTGATAGATCCTTAGAAATCGCCCACGAAACGTCGTGCCGATGAAAGAAAATGGCAAACACAAGCCCTCTCCACTAGAAATCTCAAACAATTCCCGTGGCCGGAATAGCTTCACCTTCTCTTCAAAGGTCGGCTCGCCTGGGCTTGCTTTTCCTTTCGGAGGCCCTGAGATCGAATAAATCCTGCCAGCACGGTAGAAATACCCGTCAATACTATCTGGGCCATCTCGCCATGCGAAAGCATTTATGTCGCTGATTGGGTACGCGGAAATACTTTCCCCGTAGATCTGCCTCTCTTTCGCTGCATCCGTCATCGGTGCATTTTTTGCCTCATCAAGCGCATTTTTCTTATTACTTATATATGCGTCGTGCAATTTTTTTTGCACCGTATAAAATTCTTTGATCGTCACGTTACTGCCCGATGCAACCGGAAGTTCAGCTACCTGATCGCTTCCGCTAACGTAGTCACCAACAACGCTGCCAACCGTCCTCACAAGGGGCTGGAAATCCGCTGGCAGGTCCACCTGATATAACCCAACACACTCACTTTTCCAGGCCACCCCGTCTGTTTTAAATCCAAATACTTGCGCCTGACACACTCCCGCGCAAAGAGACAAGAGCATCCAGACCAACTGGAACCTGATTAGCTTGAAGGGATTCCTCATGATGCGCTCCCGTTGTCAGGCAACTGCCCGACTGCGGCCAGAACTGGCCGGGGTGCAGCATTTTTCTCATCGGGAACTTCCTTTGTTGGCAAAGGATCTCCCTCTGTAACCAAAGTATAATTTAGCTTCACATCGTTGTTCTCACCCTTGGTCCATGCATAAGGAAACAACGTCGCGAATCCCTTAATATTTCCCAATTCAGCCACCTGCTTTTCATCGAGTGGTGGCGCCTTCCAGAATTCCGAGTCAAATGGCATCCTTGTCCTTGCAAGCGTCAAATCTGCCCCCTTTCTCTCATTCTTCTCACCTCTGTGATAGACGGGCCAGATCGAAGCCCCCCTTTTCCGCTCCGTATTCTTTTGTGGATCAGAAGGGTCAAAATTTTGTGGAATAAAGGGAAACGCTGCTTCATAAGCCTTTGCGTTGGCGTCCGCAATTTTTTGAATGTTCTTCCAGCTGCCCGGCTTCCCTGGCTGCTGGATGGCGTTTTTCAACTCTGTTGCTTGCTGAACACTACTGCTGCCGTTTTCCACGTTGAGGCCGAAAATCTTCTCCCACACCGCTACCCGTAGATGGTGCGCGAAGTTCCGCACCAGGCGGGGTCGACCGTCATCAAGCACATCCTTACTGCCCTGTTTAGTGTCCAGAATCAGCACTCCAAGCTCTGAGTCACGATCCCCCAGCAAACTCCGATCGTTGATATTGGCACTGCCTAGCAGCACATAACGATCATCCACAATCATCAATTTCGAATGCACGTAGACCTGTTCTGTCACATAGCGTTCGCCCAGCTTGGTCCAGTTACGGAGATTCAATAGCGTGACGTACCTGAAGCACTCAGAAATCTTAATATCCTTATAATCATTCGTCGTCTCGCTCTCCCTGCAAACCGCCGCCTTGAGGGATGCCAATTCCTTGACGGTCTTGCACGTGCCTTTATTTGCATCGAACTCCCGCTTCGCCCACAAGTGCCGGCGAATCCGGTTCAACAGACTGAACCGCCCGAACACCAGCGTCTGCATCGTCCAATGCACCTGGCATAGCACCGCCCCATCATTCAGCTTCCCTTCCGGATGTACAGGCAGCGTGATATAGACGTGAAATGGCTCCCCATCAGGGTTGTCAAAGATTGCCCGCCTTATCCGGTCTCCAATGCACTGGCAAATGTCGTTCTGGATTCCTTCGTCATCGCCGTCGTAGCCCCAGCGGGTAGCCTTCGCCGAGACCATGCTGTACACCTCCGCGCCTGGCCCTACATAGCCGGGGCCCGGCGACGGGCTCGGGTTCCAGTCCGATTGGGCGCCGTCAATCGTCCGCGCCGAACCCGATTTCACCTGAGCACTGCTGAAGTTCGAGACGAAAAATTGATTCTCGATGTAGATGAAGTGCGTGCTATGGTCGATCAGCAACCGCATCGCCTGCAGATGATCACTTTGGGTCTTGCCGCTATCGCACATCGCCGGCGGAGCGCTACGCAGCACCTGAACCACGCAGCCACCTTTGCCTTGGACCGGTTTTTCCGCGTTTGTCAGCTTGGGGAAGTCCTTCTTTGCACCGTGGTTCCAGCGGCTCACGAAATTCCGCGTGAGCTCCGCGACAGCCGGTCCCTCAATGCGCACCTCGACATCATTCCAAGGCTGGCGGGGCTGGATGGCCACATCCAGTCCGTCGAGCGTTGTAGACAGTGGCACACCGGGCTTGTCCTTCGCTATATTGCCGCTGTATGGCTTCTGATAAGCGCCTCGTTCAATAGCCTCGCGTGCGATTTTCTTGTTCGTCTTAACGAGATACGGCACCCCTGCAGCGGTGTCCCATGGGCCACTCATGAGATCTGGATCGACGACCTCCACTTCACCATCGGTGACTTTGCCCACCGGAGCCACGCAGGCGTTGTAGCGATTCAACCCCTTTCGACCATCCGCATCCGCACGCAGGGTGAACTGCGCATCGTCATATCGACCATAGGCGAGATCGATGCCACCGACGTAACCGATCTTCCGGTCAATCACGACCTGCTTCTGATGATGACTGTAGAAATCCCGATTTCGGGGTGACACCGAAGCCGACAACTGAACGTAGACTTGCTTGCCCTCGACTCCGCGCCGCAACGTGTCATTGATGCTTTCCAGCGCGCTCTTGGTCTGATCGTCGTAGGTCTGCACCGGTGGAGAGTCATCCCACGGCATGACATAGATCTTGAGGCGTGGCTTTGCCTTGGCCGCGCTAAGCAGAACATCGTACAAGCGTTTGCCAGGCGCGAGCTGAGCATCCCAATTGACTTGCCATCCTGCGATATAGATGCTCTCCGTGGCACCAGCAATATCTTTGATCAGGTCGGAAAAATAGTCCTTCCCACAAATATATGGCTTGACCTGGTTCCCTTCGAGCGGCACGGAAAATCCATCCACAACGTGGAGGGAGCTGGTCACCGCGGCTTTATATGGGCTGCCATCCGTGCCAACGATCTGATGAACTTGACGCCTCTTGTCGGTGTTATCCGGCACGACTCAGACCCCCTTTATCTTATTCAGCGCGGCCTTGCCACCGACCTTTAGTACATCGGCGATGTGAGCACCAGCCGAGCCATCGACATCCGTGCCGTTGATGCTACCCATTGCATCGGTATAGCCCATTGCATTGATGGCACTCTGATAGGCTTGACGGCTGCTCCAGCTCGCCAACTCCTGGTCCAGTACCAATTCATGGGCCCGGCCGTTCGCAACGACCCACATCTGATTCGGCGTCTCGTCATAGGCAGCCTTGAGCCTTTCCATTTCCGCGGATGTCAGTGGCAGTTTTCCAGCAGCGTCTACCCGTCCTTTCAGCAAAGGTTCAAAGTCCAGCAGGGCCTCTTCTGGACTCTCGGCCTGGACGATGGTCCATGGGGTATGCACGAGGTGGCCTCCGTGCTCACCAGGGATGTCCGGCATCATTAAATTGAACGTGGAAGGCGTCTCGGGCAACGCAGTGCGTGGCAGTACTGGCATTTTCATGTTCAAGCTCGCTGGCCCCACCTTCTGAAAGGTCGCGCACTTGAATTTCAGGTCCCCCGGGCAAGCGATCTCGATATTGCCGTTCTCCAGCTTGATGTAAGCGCCGCCACTGGCGAGAACAACCGACTTCTCGCCAACTGCCAACACCTTGCCAGTGGCGCTGGCCACTGTGACATCCTTGCGGCCAGTCATGGACAGTTCGTCGTCCTGCGCCTGTATTTCGACCTTGCCCTTGGCGGCAAACAGCTTCATGCCCAGTTTCTGCGCAAACAGCGAAACCGCCTCGCCTGCGGCAACCGTGAACTTCCTGATGACGCCGATATCAGCATTGCCGCCGGCGGTAGCAAACAGGTTCCCAGTGGCCGACACCTGAAGATGCGAACCGCTCGTCAACGCCACGCCTGCCGGAGCAGTGGCAAGCAAACCTGCCCCCTTGAGTTCATTCAGGGTCTGCTCAAACAACTGCTTTTGCTTCTCGAACTCGGCGGCGTGCGCCTGAGCCGCCTGCGCGGCCTTCGCCATTGCCTGCATCTGCTCAAGCGCAAGGTTCAACTGCTTCTGTGCGCCTTGCATGTCCAACTGCTGCCCATTCGCTCCCGGCTGGTCGTCCGCGGAAAGGAACAATCCCTTGCCGCCCCGGATCG
>NZ_AQPL01000581.1:0-2250 GCF_000395345.1 Cupriavidus sp. WS
TCGCCTCGATGTGGATCGGCAACCTGATGCTGATCATCCTGAACCTGCCGATGATCGGGATCTGGGTGAAGCTGCTGACCGTGCCTTACCGCTACCTGTACCCGGCCATCCTGGTGTTCTGCGGCATCGGCGTGTACTCGGTCAACAACCAGACCTTCGACGTGTTCATGGCGGCCGGCTTCGGCATCATCGGCTACCTGTTCCTGAAGCTCAAGTGCGAACCGGCGCCGCTGCTGCTCGGTTTCGTGCTCGGACCGATGATGGAAGAAAACTTCCGCCGCTCCCTGCTGCTGTCGCGCGGCGAGTTCACGGTGTTCGTGACGCGCCCGCTGTCGATGGGCCTGCTGATCGCCGCCGCCGCGCTGGTTGCCGTCGTGGCGCTGCCGTCGATCAAGGCCAAGCGCGAAGAAGCGTTCCAGGAAGAATAGTTTTCGAAGCCCCCGTACCGGTGCCGCCATACGCCGGTACGAACAACGCAAGATTCGGGGTGCCTCGCGCACCCCGCTTTTTTTTGCAGGGCGCGTTCCGGCTCCCGCCGGCACGCTCGCAGTGAACCTGCCCGGCTGCGCTTGGCAGTGCCGGGCCTGCGCAAGATGATCCGCTCCATTCAGCTCTATCGCGTCACTGGCTGGCGCGCCGCGGGCGCCGCATGAAGACGCCGGCGCTGGACCGCCTGGTTTCGCGGTTGTACATCCTCAAGCTCGTCCAGGCGAGTCCGTCCACCGTACTGACCCTGGTCGAGCGCCTGCGCGAGCACGGCATCGACAACAATATCCGCTCGCTGCGCCCGATCCTGCGCAGCTTGCTGATCGCGCGCGCGATCACGGCGGAACTGGTCGAGGGCAGCGGCCGCGTCTACTGCATCACGGACAGCGGCAAGGACGAACTGGACAAGTACCTGTCGCACCTGGACGTGCTGCAAGGCGACCTCGAGCCCGCCCCGGAGCGCTAGGCCCCGGGCACCGGCGCGCCGCGCGCGCCGCTGGCAAAAAAAAGCGGGAAGACCCGCCTGCCGGATCTTCCCGCCTGGCACGCCCCGGTGACGGCGATCGCGCCGGCCGGGCTGCCGCGTTCCCTTCTCTTCCCTTTTCCTTCCCTACTGCGAGACCAGTTCCTGCGCGTCGCCGGCGCCGGTGCTCGACTGCGCGACCAGCACCTTGATCCGGTTCGGCACCAGCGCGCCGATGCCGTCGACCGGGATCGTGGTGATCAGCCAGTCGGCGTTGTTGCCCAGTGTGAGCGCGCCGGAATCGAAGATCACGGTCTTGGTGCCGGCGGTGGTGATGCGCAGGCGATAGGTGCCGCCGTCCAGATAGAGCGAGTCCTGGCCCGTGGCGGGGTTGGCCGTCTTGTAGCCGACCGCCGCCATGTTCGGCGAGACCGCGTTGAGGTCGGCCGCCGGCGTGGTGACGTAGACGTCGATGTTCTGCGCGTTGAACGAGGCGTTCAGGGTGCGCACGCGGGCCTTGTCCGACAGCAGGCTCTTGTCGTACGGGTCGTCGATGGTGAGCACCTCGGCGGCGGTGGCGCCGGGCAGCGCGACCACGGTGTACTTGTGGCCGGTGTGGGCGTCCACGGCGGCGCTGCCGAGCTGCGTGCTGGTGTTGGTGACGTTGAACGCGATCAGCTGCGATCCGGTGTCGACGTCGAAGTAGTTCGACACGAATTTGTAGGGCTCGTTGAGGAACGAGGTCTTGGTGCCGTTCTGCAGCACGTCGAGGTTCGGGCCGCCGGTGATGGCGTGGATCACGCGCACCGACGGCTTGCTGATGCCGAGGCGGTCGTCGATGCCATCGTCGCCGCCGCCGCCGCATGCCGACAACACCGCGCTTGCCGCCAGTGCAAGGCCCACTAGCAGGCCGGATTTGGAAAGCTTCATGAATGCCCTCTTCTTGCAGGTGAGTGAGAGAACCCGTGGCGGTCGCGGCCCATTGCCGCAGGCGGATGTTCCCGCGCGCCACGCTGCTTGTTCAGGCGTGTTGCCGCGGCGTTCGCCGCCCGCTGGAGAGGATGCGAAACCGCGCCTGCCGTGATGCAACGATAGCCAGCGCGCGCGGGCCGGCACATTGGCGAGGCTCCGAAACGCTTGTCGGACGATTCCCACAGGACGCGGCCGCCATGTATGGCGGGCGGCGCGAAGGGAGCCGCGGGAGGGGGGGAGGAAGGAGGGGAAGAAGGAGGGGAAGAAGGAGGGGAAGAAGGAGGAGGCGGCGGCGCGCGCCGCGGCCGGCGGCGCACGCCCCCGGGCGC
>NZ_AQPL01000582.1:0-5521 GCF_000395345.1 Cupriavidus sp. WS
AGGCGGCGGCGCGCGCCGCGGCCGGCGGCGCACGCCCCCGGGCGCGGCGCTCAGGCGGTCATGACGACCTGGTTGCGGCCGTTGCGCTTGGCCTGGTAGAGCCCGGCGTCGGCGATCTCGATCAGGCGGCTGAACGGCTCGTCCTGGCCCGGCACGATGGCGGTGCCGCCGATGCTGACCGTCACGCAGGGCCCGACCTGGGAGCCGCTGTGCGGCACCTGCATGGACTCGATGGCACGGCGGACCTTCTCGGCCAGCAGGCGCGCGCCGCCGGGCGAGGTGGCGGGCAGGATCATGGCGAACTCCTCGCCGCCGAAGCGCGCGGGCAGGTCGGCCGGGCGCGTGCAGTTCTCGCGGATCACGCCGGCCACGCGGCGCAGCACCTCGTCGCCGGCCACGTGGCCGTAGGTGTCGTTGTAGGCCTTGAACGAATCCACGTCGATCATCAGCAGCGCGAGCTGGCTCTGCTCGCGCGCCGCGCGCCGCCATTCGGCGCCGAGGTATTCGTCGAAGTAGCGCCGGTTGGACAGCCCCGTGAGGCCGTCCGAGTTGGTCAGCCGCTGCAGCTCCAGGTTGGTCTCCAGCAGCTGCTGCTGGCTCTGGCGCAGCGCGCGGTAGGCCTCGTCGCGCTGCTGCAGGTTGATGTAGGAGCGCGAGTGATAGCGGATGCGCGCCACCAGCTCGATGGTGTCGGGCAGCTTGACCAGGTAGTCGTTGGCGCCGGCGGCGAAGGCCGCGCTCTTCATGATCGGCTCTTCCTTGGTGGACAGCACGATGATGGGGATGTCGCGCGTGGCCGGGTTGGCGCGGTAGCGGCGCACCAGCGTCAGGCCGTCGATGCCGGGCATCACCAGGTCCTGCAGGATCACCGTGGGCCGCGTGCGCTCGGCCACCGCGACGGCCTCGTCGGGCTTGGCGCAGTAGTGGAAGTCGATGTCCTTCTCGGGCTCGAGCTCGCGCCGCACCGCTTCGCCGATCATGGCCTGGTCGTCCACCAGCAGCACCATCGCCAGGTATTCCTCCGGGCGCTGTGCGTAGTTGCGTTCTATCTGTATCGACATTGTGTTCCTCTTGCTGCCGGTTCCCTACCGCTGGTTGGCATTGGTGCTGGTGCCGCAGGCCCGTGCGATGCGCGCGGCGATCTGCGGCAACGGCAGGATCTCGCTGGCCGCGCCGATGGCGGCGGCGGCTTTCGGCATGCCATAGACGGCGCTCGTGGCCTGGTCCTGGGCGATGGTCAGGTAGCCACGCTCGCGCATGGCCTTGAGGCCCAGCGCGCCGTCGCGGCCCATGCCGGTGAGCAGCACGCCCACCGCATCGCCGCGCCAGTGCCGGGCCACGCTTTCGAAGAAGACGTCGATCGATGGCCGGTAGAGGTAGTCGCTCGGCTCTTCGGTGTAGGCCATGCGCGCCGGCCCGAGCAGGCGCAGGAGGTCGTTGGTGCCGGCCAGCAGCACGGTGCCGGGCTGCGGCGCCTCGCCTTCGCGGGCCAGCCGCACGGGCAGCTTGCATTGCGCGTCGAGCCACTGCGCCATGCCCGCGGCGAAGGCTTCGTCGACATGCTGGACGGCGATCACGGCGGCGTTGAAGCCGGGCGGCAGCGCGCCCAGCAGCGTGGCCAGCGCGGCCGGGCCGCCGGCCGAGGCGCCCAGCGCCACCAGCCATTCGGCGCGGGCCTTGCGCGCGGGCGGCGCCGGCGCGCGCGCGGGCACGCCGCGGCCTTCGATCAGGCGGCCGATGTTGCGGATCTTGCGCAGCAGCGGCCCGCTGGCCAGTTGCGAGTCGGGCTGCGCCAGCGAGGGCGTGTCGACCGCGTCGATGGCGCCGTGGCCCATCGCGTCGAACACCTGGCTGGCGTTGCGGCCCAGGTCCATCGTCACCACCACGATGGCGCACGGGCTCGCGGCCATGATGCGGCGGGTGGCCTCGACGCCGTCCATCACCGGCATCAGCAGGTCCATCAGGATCAGGTCGGGGGTGCGCGCGGCGGCCAGGTGCACGGCGCTCTCGCCGTTCTCCGCCACCCACGTGACTTCCAGCTCGGGGTCCAGCGCGAGCACGCGCCGCAGGGCGACCACGGCCAGCGGTGAATCGTTGACGATGCCGATCTTCATGCGCGCGCCTCCCCAATCAGGTCCTGTACCGCGTCGAGCAGCGCGGCGTCCTGGAAGCTGCCCTTGGCCAGGTAGTAGTCCGCGCCGGCCTGCAGGCCGCGCTGGCGGTCCTGTTCCCGGTCCTTGTACGACACCACCATCACCGGCACCTGCTGCAGGCGCGCCTCGCGCTTGATGCGCGTCACCAGCTCGATGCCGTCCATGCGCGGCATGTCGATGTCGGTGATGACCAGGTCGAAGCTCTCCGCGCGCAGCACGTTCCAGGCGTCCATGCCGTCCACCGCCACCGCGACCTCGTAGCCGCGGTTGGCCAGCAGCTTGCGCTCGAGCTCGCGCACCGTGAGCGAATCGTCCACCACCAGCACGCGTTTGCGGCGCACCGGCGCGGCTTCCGCGCCGCCGCGCCGGATGCGGTCGATCTTGCCTTCGGAGAGCAGCTTCTCCACCGAGCGGATCATGTCCTCGGCGTCGAAGATCAGCACCGGCGTGCCGTCCTCGGTGATGCTGCCGGCGGCGATGTCCTTGATCTTGCCGAGGCTGGCCGCGAGCGGCTGCACCACCAGTATGCGCTCGCCGAGCAGGCGGTCCACCGCCACGCCGTAGGTGCGCTCGTGGTCGCCCAGCACCACCACCGGCACGGTGTCCTCGTCGGCGCGGGCCTCGGCCTGCTGCAGCACCTGGGCCGCGCTGACCAGGCCCACGTGGCGCTCGCCGAAGCGGAAATGCTGGTGGTTCTCCAGCTGCTCGATCGCGCCGCGCTCCAGGCGCAGCACCTGCATCACGTAGGCCAGCGGGAAGGCGTAGGCCTCGCCCGAGACTTCCACCAGCAGCGCGCGCACCACCGACAGCGTGAGCGGCAGCTCCAGGTGGAACTGCATGCCGCGCCCGCTTTCCTGCACCAGGCGGATGCTGCCGCGCACCTGGCGGATCATGTCCTGCACGGCGTCCAGCCCGACGCCGCGCCCGGACACCTCGCTGACGGTCTCGCGCAGGCTGAAGCCGGGCAGCAGCAGGAAGTCGAGCAGCTCCGCCTGCGACAGGCGGGCGACGGTCTCGGCGGGCGCCAGGCCGCGCCGCACGATGGCCTGGCGCAGGGCGTCGAGATCCACCCCCGCGCCGTCGTCGGCGATCACGATCACCAGCCGGCCGGCGTTGTGGCGCGCGTTGAGCGTGATGCGGCCCTCGGCGGGCTTGCCGGCGGCGCGGCGCGCCTCGGGCGTCTCGATGCCGTGGTCCACGGCGTTGCGCAGCAGGTGCGCCAGCGGTGCCTCGAGCTGCTCGAGGATGTCGCGGTCCACCTTGGTGCTCTCGCCGACCAGTTCGAGATGCACGGACTTGCCGAGCGCGCGCCCGAGGTCGCGCACCATGCGCGAGTAGCCGGCCAGGCCGTCGGCCAGCGGCCGCATGCGGCTGGCCAGCGCGCGGTCGTAGAGCTGGCGCGACAGGCGGCCGGTGCGGTGGTCGTACTGCTCCAGCTCGCTGGTGCGCTGCGAGAGCTGCCGGTGGCTCTCGGCCAGCAGCAGCTGCGCGTCCGCCAGCCGCGCCTGCGCGGTGCCGTCGGCGGTGCCGCCGCCGGCCAGCGCCACCTGCGCGGCGTCGAGCGCCTGCAGCGCGCGCATCTGCAGGCGGCGCGTCTGCTGCAGCGCGTTGCCGAACGGCTTGAGCCAGTTGGCCTCGATCATGGCCGCGCCGGACAGCGCGAGCAGCTGGTCGAGCGTGTCGGCGCTCACGCGCAGCATGCGCTCCTGCGCCTCGGGCAGGCCGCCGGGCTCGCCTGGCCGGGGCTCCGCGGCCCGTGCCGGTTCCGCGGGTGTGATCGGGGGGGCAATCACGGGCGCGATCATGGGCGCAACCGGGGGCTCGGGCGCGGCATCCGGCCCGGCCTGCGGCGTGGCCGGCGTGGCTTGCGGTGTGACTTGCGCTGGTGCCGGCGGCGCGGCCGGGGCCGGCGCCCACGGCGCGTCGTCGACCGCCTTGCCGGCCAGCAGCGCGCCCAGGCGCGTCACCAGCGCGTCGATCTCGTCCTTGCCGGCGTGGCCGGCCCAGTCGAGGTCGCCGTCGGGCGGGTTGCCCAGCCGCAGCAGCAGGTCGGTGCCGTGCAGCAGGGTGTCGATGTGCGCGGGTCGCAGCGCCAGTTCGCCGCGCTGGGCGGCGACCAGGCAGTCTTCCATCACGTGGGCCACGCGCACGCCGCCGTCGAGGCCGACGATGCGCGCCGCGCCCTTGAGCGAATGGGCGGCGCGCATGCAGGCCTCGAGCTGGTCGGCGGCGGCCGGGTTGCGCTCCAGCGCGAGCAGGCCGGCGTTGAGGACTTCCGCCTGCGACTGCGCCTCGAGCGCGAACAGCTCGAGCAGGGAGGCGTCGCGCAACTGGTCCGGATTCATGCCAGGCTCCGCGTCAGGGCCTGCTGCAGCAGGCCGGCGTCGAGCAGGCCGACGCTGCGCCCGCCGCTTTGCAGCAGCGCGCGCGCATAGCGCGCGGAGGCGCGCGACAGCGTGGTCGGCAGCGCCTGCAGCGCGGATTCGGCCACGCGCTCGATGCCCGTGACCTCGTCGACCGGCAGCGCGATGGCGCCGCGGCCCTGGCCCAGCACCAGCAGGCGGGCGCCGCGCCCGGCGCCGCCGGCCACGCCATTGGCCGCGCCGGCGTCCGCCGGCGGGTCCTGGCCGAGCAGCCGCGCCAGCGAGATGCACACCAGCAGGTTGCCGCGCACGCTGGCCAGGCCCAGCACGGCGGCGTGGCGGCGGTGCGGCAGCGTGTGCACCGGGCATGGCGCGGTGACTTCGGCCAGCGCGGCGGCCGGCAGCGCCAGCCATTCCTCGCCGACGCGGAACACCAGGCAGGACACGGCGGGGCCGCGCGCGGCGCCGTCGGCGGGCGTGGCCTCGTCGGGCAGGCCGGCTTCGCCGGCGGGCAGGTTGTCGAGCAGCTCCAGCGCCGCGCGCGAGTAGGCCGGGCAGTTGCGGCAGCGGATGTATACGGCGAGCTGCGGGCAACTGCTGTCGCCGAGCACGCCGATGCGGCGCCAGCAGTTGTCGATGACGATGCGCGCCGCGCCGGCCGGCAGGCCGTGGCCCGGCGGCGGCGATGCGGTCAATGCGGGCGCGGCGGTCGAAGCAGGCTCAGTCATGGCGGCTCGGCTGGTTGCGCTGGGCGCGCTGCCTCAGGCGGGCGGCCGCCGCGCTGTCGCCGTCGGCTTCGAGAATGGCGGCCATGTGATAAAGCGACTCCTGGTGGGCCGGGTCGAGGTAGAGCGCGCGGCGGTACGCTTCGCGCGCCTCGGCGGGCCGGCTGGTGGCATCGTGCAGCACGCCCAGCAGGCAGTAGCCGGCGGCGGATGGCGGCTGCGCGTCGAGGTGCGCCAGGCAGGCCGAGACCGCCGCGGCGAGGTCGCCGCGGTCGGCGAG
>NZ_AQPL01000583.1:0-5064 GCF_000395345.1 Cupriavidus sp. WS
ACACAAAAAATCTGACAGGTTCGACAATTCCGGCACGGCGGGCAGCGCCATCTCGCTGAACATCGGCGTGCGCGGCCTGACCGGCCGCTACACGCCGCGCTCGACGGTGCTGCTCGACGGTATCCCGATGGCGGTGGCGCCCTACGGCCAGCCGCAGCTCTCGTTCGTGCCGGTCAGCCTGGAGAACATCGAGTCGATCGACGTGGTGCGCAGCGGCGGCGCGGTGCGCTACGGTCCGCAGAACGTGGGCGGCGTGATCAACTTCACGACGCGGCCGATCCCGACCACGCCGGGCCTGAGCGGCGATGCCTCGGTGCGCCAGAACATCTACACGCAGGGCGGGGGCCTGAACACGCAATACAGCGCCTTCGTCGGCACGCAGCTCGACAGCGGCCTGGGCCTGGCGCTGCTGTATTCCGGCATGACGGGGCGGGAGTGGCGCGCGGGCAGCGACGACAACGTCAACGACCTCGCGCTGAAGTACCGCTACGCGATCAACGGCACCTCGGAGGTGTACGGCAAGTTCTCGTACTACGACGTGAAGTCGCGCACGCCGGGCGGCCTGACGGTGGCGCAATACAACGCCAACCCGTTCCAGAACACGCGCCCGACCGACTACTGGAGCGGCAACCGCACGGCGTTCGACATCGGCTACATCAACACCTTGTCGGACGCGCAGGAGTTCGAGATCCGCGCCTACTACAACGACAGCTATCGCCAGAGCACGCTGATCAGCGGCGCGCAGCTGTCGCACCAGCCGCGCAACTACCAGACCTTCGGCGTGGAGCCGCGCTACACCCAGCGCATCGGCCTGGGCCCGACCACGCATGACGTGACGGTCGGCTATCGCTACATCCGCGAGCGCGGCGACGACAACAGCTTCAACCAGAGCCTGTCCACCGGCATCAGCGGCCCGACCACCACCTTCGACAATGCCACCGACGCGCACGCGGCGTACATCGACGACCGCATCGCGTTCGGCAACTGGCGCCTCACGCCGGGCCTGCGCTTCGAGCACATCGAATCGACCCGCCAGCAGCGCGGCACCGCGCAGCAGTTCGACACGGTCAACAACAAGCCGCTGCCGTCGGTGAACCTGTCCTACCTGGTCAACCATGCGTGGACGATCTTCACCGACTACAGCACGTCGTTCGGGCCGGTGCAGAACCTGCAGCTCAACTCGCAGACCGCCAGCAATCCGCTGCAGCCGGAAGTGGCGCGCACCTTCGAGGTCGGCACGCGCTGGCAGGACAGCAAGATCAAGGCCGAGCTGACCGCCTTCAAGATGAAGTTCGACAACCAGATCCTGCAGGTGCCCGGTATCGTGCCGGCCACCTTCCAGAACATCGGCGCGACGCACCACGACGGCGTCGAACTGGCGCTCGACTACACCTTCGACCGCAAGGGCCCGCTGTCCGGCCTGAACGTCTACGCCAACTACACCTATACCAGGGCGATCCAGAAATCGGGCGCGACCTCGGGGCTCGACGTGCCGTTCTACTCGCGCAATACCGACACGCTCGGCGCGCGCTACGCACTGCGCAACTGGACCTTCAACCTGTCCACCACGCACCAGAGTTCGCAGTACTCCGACCTCGCCAACACCGTGGCCGAGTCCGCCGACGGCAGCGTGGGCCGCATCCCGGGCTTTCGCCTGTGGAACATCCAGGCCATGTTCAAGGTGCCGCAGCACAAGAACAGCGAAATCAGCATCGGCCTGAACAACCTGTTCGACAAGCGCTTCTATACGCGCAACGTCGACGGTAACGCCGGCCGCATGGTCGGCGCGCCGCGCATGGTGTACGTGCAGGCGCGCCTGGGGTTCTGAGGGACCTCGGCGCAGGGGCTCCGGCCACCGGGGCATGCCGTCCGGCGCGAGCCTGGCGGATGCCTCGCCCGGCTGGCCCATACAGGCCGTGCTCCGTCCGGCGGGCTCGCCTTGGCGCTCCGGCGGCGGGCTATTCGCTTGGCGCGCCGCGCTTGTGCGCGACCAGTTGCATGAGGCGCAGGTCGCGCCAGGCCTGGCGCGCCGCGCGCTGGTCGGCGGGCAGTTCGGCAAGGCGCTCCTGCTCGAGCTTGCCGATCAGCGCATCGTCCCATTGCCGCGGCGTGGCCTGCTTTGCGATGTCGAGGTAGAGCGGGCCATAGCGCCCGCAATAGTCGCGCAGGCCGCCCGGCGCGTTGAGGTCGATGGTCTCCATCGGCCCCATGAACGACCAGCGCAGGCCGAGTCCGTCCTTGACCGCCTTGTCGATGTCGGCGCCGCTCACATAACCGTCTTCCACCAGCCGGAACGCTTCGGCGAGCAGGGCGCCTTGAAGGCGGTTGACGATGAAGCCCTGGATCTCGCGCTTCACGATGATCGGCACCTGGCCCGCGCGCGCGTAGATCGCGCTTGCGCGCTCGATCACGTCCGGGTCGGTCCACGGCGCCGGCACCAGTTCGACCAGCGGCACCACGGACGGCGGATTGATCGGATGGCCGACGAAGTAGCGCCGCCGGCCGGCCAGGTCCTCGGTGAAGCTCGATGCCGGAATGCCCGAGGTCGAGCTGGCGATCAGCGTGTCGGGCCCCGCGAGCTTGTCGAGCAGCGCGTAGACTTCGCGCTTCGCGGCAACGGTTTCCCGCACGTTTTCCTGCACGAAGTCCGCGCCGCGCATGGCTTCCTCGAGCGACTGCGTGACGCGCACCCGCTCGATCACGGATTCGGGCGCCTCGCCGATCAGGCCGAGCTCGTGCTGCCCGGCCAGCGCGGCCAGGATGGTGCCGCGCGCGGTGGCCACCGCGTCCTTGTCGACGTCGTACAGCGTCACCGTGTGGCCGGCGCGGGCGAACACCGATGCCCAGGCGCAGCCGATCAGGCCGGCGCCAATGATTGCGATTTTTTCCATCGTCGAGTGTTCCTGTTGTTGCGGCTGTTGCTGCAACTGTTGTTGCGATGTTCCCCAGCGGGAACGATTGGCGGGGGGAGGTTGCGCGCCGGCCTGCGCCGCGCCGGCGCGGCGGGTCAGTTCATGGTGATGTGCCCGTCCTTGATGACCTTGCCCCACTTGGCGATCTCGGTATCGACGAACCTGGCCAGCTCCTCCGACGAGCCGCCGCCGGCCTGCGCGCCCTGCTCGACGAGCGCGGCCTTGAGCTCGGGGCTGCGCAGCACGGCGTCGGCATCCTGCTGGATCTTCTTCACGATCGCCGGCGGCGTGCCGGCGGGCGCGAACAGCGCGCTCCAGGTGTAGGCGCTGAAGCCGGGCAGGCCGCTTTCGGCCACGGTCGGCGTGTCGGGCCAGGACGAGTCGCGCTGCTCGGTGCCGATCGCCAGCAGCTTGAGCTTGCGGTTCTTCACCTGCGGCCCGGACGACAGCGCCGCGTCGAACAGGATGTGGCAGGTGCCGGCGATGGTGTCGACGATGGCCGGGCCGCTGCCCTTGTAGGGCACGTGCGTGAGCTGGGGCAGGGCGGCCATCGACTTGAAGAGCTCCCCGGCCAGGTGCGAAGGCGACCCCGGGCCGATGGAGCAATAGTTGGCGGTGCTCTTGTTCGCCTTGGCCCAGGCGATGAACGACTTCACATCGTTGTAGGGCGCGTTGGCCGGCGCCACCATCAGCAGCGGGATCGTCATGCCGCGCACGATCGGCACGAAATCCCTGACCGGGTCGTAGGGCAGTTTTTCGAACAGGCTGACGTTGATCGTATGCGGGCCGTTGCCGTTCATCAGCAGCGTGTAGCCGTCCGGATCGGCGCGGGCCGCGACCTCGGTGCCGATGATGCCCGATGCCCCGCCGCGGTTGTCGACCACGACGGCCTGGCCCCAGCGCTTGGTCAGGCCCTTGGCGAGCAGCCGCGTGAGGATGTCGGTGGAGCCGCCGGCCGGGTAGGGCACCACGATGCGGACCGGCTTGTCCGGATATGGCCCGGCCGCCTGCGCGGCGCCGGCGCCGAGCACAGCGCCGACCAGGCAACTGGCGAGGGCGAACTTGGATTTCATGTTGTCTCCTTCTTGGCCGCTTCTGTCGAGCGTGCCTGTTGTATCTGCTGTCGGGCTTTGCCGCGAACGGGGGTCAGGCAGCGGCGCGCTGGGCCCACAATTCCGGCAGGACGTCTTCCAGCCCGTCCGCGAGGGAGGCGGAGATGGTGGTGCGCACGATCGAGCGGGGCAGCGTTCCGCCCCAGGGGCGGCCGCGGTGCATCGTGGCGCGGTTGTCCCACATGATCACGTCGCCCGGGCGCCAGGCGTGCACGTACGTATGGCCGGGTTCGGTGGCGCGCGCGACGAGGCTTTCCAGCAGCGCCGCGCCCTCCTGCGGCGCCATGCCTTCGATGGCGCCCGCGTGGGAGGCGAGGTACAGGGCGCAGCGGCCGTTGACCGGATTGCGCCAGGTCAGGCGGCGGCGCACCGGGGGCAGGGCAGCGTGCTCCTCCGGCGTCATCATGCCGGGATCGATCTTGTTGCGCGAGGTGGCGTAGCTGTGGATGGCGACCGCATCGCGCAGCCGGGACTGCTCCGCGGCGTCCAGGCGCTCCCAGGCGGCGCGCGTGGAGGTGAACTCGGTCTCGCCGCCCTGTTCGGGAATGACGCGGGCCGACAGCACCGAAGCCAGCGCCGGCAGGCGCTTGAACGAACTGTCGGTATGCCATAGCTGGTTGGCGCGCGCCACGATCATCGCCATGTCCCGCAGCGGCACGACCTGCCCGTCGGGGCCGATGTTGTTCATCCGCGAGTAGAACGTGCCATGCCCGACGGAGCCGACCTTGACCAGCTCGAGCGGGCCGAAGCCACGCGAGAAGGTGGCCTGGATGTCGTCGCTGATCGGCTGGTCGCGCCAGACCAGCAGCGAATGCTCTTCGAACGCGGCGCGTACCGCCGCGAAGGCATCGGCATTCGATACCGCGTCGATCAGGTTGATGCCGCTGATCTCCGCCCCAAACTCTTCGTGCAATTGCTCGATGCGCATGACTTGTCTCCTTTTTTTGTGCGTAGCGGGGCGCCATCGCGGCACCCGGTTACGTGGCAAAAAGTCTAGCACCGCGCCCTGGGCGGACAGGCGGGAAAGGCGCCTCCCGCCT
>NZ_AQPL01000584.1:0-2605 GCF_000395345.1 Cupriavidus sp. WS
AGGCGGGAAAGGCGCCTCCCGCCTGCATTTACACATATATGAAAGGAGGGGAAGCGGTCAGCAGGGAGCGGTCTCGGAACGAGCGGTGCCGGCGGGGACTTCCACGCCGCCGGCCGGCCGGGGCGCGGCCGTGTCCAGTGCCGCGATGCCCTCGCGCATCGCGTGTATGACACGCTCCTGGATGGTCTCCAGGCGCTCGACCGGGCCGGAGACGGCCAGCGCGAACAGCCGGCCGAAGCGCCGCTCGGGCAGCACCATGCAGATGCCGCCGGCGCCCGGCTCGAGCGTGTGCTTGTTGAACAGGTAGCCATCGCGGCGGCCCTGCTCGACATGCGCCATCAACTCGGCGAGCTTCACCTTCCGGGCCGGATCGGGCTCGTGGAAGTTGATGCGGCGCACCAGCTCCTCGATCTCCGCATCGGTGCGCGCGCCCAGCATGATCCAGCCGCTGCCGGAGCGGGCCAGGGGCCGGATCGTGCCGATCGGGACCGAGTACCAGATCGGCAGGCGCGAGGGAATCAGGTAGACGTACTGGACGTAGAGGTCGCTCTGCGCGCTGAGCGTGATGCACTCGCCGAACGCCTCCGACAACTGCTGCATCAGCCGCAGCACTTCTTCGTTCTGGCCGAAGATGGCCTGCTGAATCCAGTTGCCCAGCGAGGTGATGCGCATGGTGGGCATGTAGGTGCGCGAGAACCGGTCGTAGTCCAGGTAGCCGAGCGCGACGAGGCTCTTGAGCACCGCGGACGCGCTCGACGGCGGATAGCCGAAGCGCTGGGTGAAGTCCTTCAGCGCCATAGGGCGCTGCACGTTTTCAAACGCCTCGAAGATTTCGAAGACGCGTTTCGATGTCTTGATCGGAGATTCGGGCATGGCTGGGGGCTAGGGCACTAGGCGGGCCGATCGGCCTCTTTGGTGTGTTGCCCATGATACGAGCCTTTGGCGCCGGCACGGAACCGAGGGTTGTACTAGGCCGGCATCGCGGACCCGGCATGACAAGCGGTCGATGGGCGTCTTTTTATTTGTTATTGACACATCGATCCATAATCACTATCGTTGCCGTCATGGTGAGACCACGGGAATTCGATCGCGACGCCGCGCTGGCCACGGCAACCAGGCTGTTCTGGGCCAAAGGCTTCGCCGCGACGTCGACAGACGATCTGCTCAAGGCGATGGGCATCGGCCGGCAGAGCATGTACAACGCCTTCGGCGACAAGCGGCAGTTGTACCTGGAAGTCCTGCAGACCTATCAGCAGAACGTGCTGGCGGGGCATCTGAAGCGGCTGAACGCAGCCGCGTCGCCGCTGGACGGCATGCGTGAACTACTTCGCGGGCTCATTGCCGACGACGACGGGCAACGGGCGCTGGGCTGCCTCGGGGTGTGCGCGGTGGGCGAGTTCGGCACCACGGATGCCGAGGTGCTCGACATGGCGCATCGCGTCGCCGTGACACTCGGGGCACGCATCGTGGAGCGGATCCGGGAAGCGCAGGAGATCGGCGAGATCGATCCCGCTGCCGATCCCGCGCAGGCCGCCGCCTTCATCCAGACGACGATGGCCGGCTTGCAGGTTGCCGCCCGCGCCGGCGCCGACCGGGAAGCACTGCGCACGCTCGCGGAATTCGCTGTTGGCCGCCTCAAGGCGGTTTGAGAATCTGGCGCGCGCCTCGCCAGCGAGGCAGGCGCTTTTTTTTTGGTCTGTTATTGACTGATTGATCCATAAAGGAAGGCAAAATGAACCAGGCAAGTGCACAGGCACGCAAGGCAGCACTCGTATTCGGCGGCTCGCGCGGCATCGGCGCGGCAATCGTCGACCGTCTCGCCACGGATGGCTTCGCTGTCGCATTCACCTATGTGTCGAGCGCCGACAAGGCGAAAACCCTCGTCGATCGCATCGCGGAGCAGGGCGGCCAGGCACTCGCGATACAGGCCGACAGCGCCGACCCGGCCGCGATCCGCAACGCCGTTGCGCAGGCGGTGGAGCGATTCGGCGACATCGACGTGACGGTCGTCAACGCGGGCGTCTTCCGCATGGGCACCATCGACGCGGTCAGCCTCGAGGATCTCGACCTGATGCTGAACGTCAACGTCCGCGGCGTGTATCTGTCGATCCAGGCCACCGTGCCGCATCTGAAGCCCGGCGCGCGCGTGATCACGATCGGCAGCAATGTCGCGCTCCACACCCGCACGCCCGGCGCCAGCGTGTATCAGCTAACGAAAACCGCGCTCGCCGGCATGGTCAAGGGCGTCGCGCTCGATCTGGCGCCGCGAGGCATCACCGTCAACAACATCCAGCCCGGCCCCACGGAAACGGACATGACCGCGGGCGCGCTCGACATGCTGGCGGGAATGAACCCGCTGAAACGAGTGGCGAAGCCCGGGGAAATTGCCGGTCTTGTTGCTTATCTTGCAGGGGATGAGGCGGGTTACGTTACCGGGGCAAGCCTGACTATTGATGGGGGTTTTACGCTGTAGCTTTAGCGTGGGGGCGCGGCCGTCGCTTTGCTGCCGGCTTGCGTGGGCGGGTTCGGTGTTGGGGGATGGTGGATTTTGGGTGGGTGCGGTTTTCTTGAGTGCCTGGAAGGGGGTCGTCTCAGAAAACGGAAA
>NZ_AQPL01000585.1:0-7643 GCF_000395345.1 Cupriavidus sp. WS
AACGGAAAATAAAGCACGCTAAGCCGGTTGCAGCGGTCGTAGCGGCCTGAACTTGCCCGCGCCGATCTTGGCGCTGCTGCGCCAGAGGTAATCGCCGGTGAGGTTGATGTGCTCCCAACCGAGCGGCGACAGGTACTGCAACAGCGCGTCATCAACGGCATGGCCGTTGCCACGCAGCGCGTGCGCAGCCCGTTCCAGATAGACCGTGTTCCACAACACGACGGCAGCCGTTACCAGATTGAGGCCGCTAGCCCGGTAGCGCTGCTGCTCGAAACTGCGGTCGCGGATTTCACCCAGGCGGTTGAAAAACACTGCCCTGGCCAGCGCATTGCGCGCCTCGCCCTTGTTCAGGCCGGCATGCACGCGGCGGCGCAGTTCCACGCTTTGCAGCCAGTCCAGGATGAACAGCGTGCGCTCGATGCGGCCCAGCTCGCGGAGCGCCACGGCCAGGCCGTTCTGGCGTGGGTAGCTGCCGAGCTTTCGGAGCATCAGGGAGGCCGTCACCGTGCCCTGCTTGATCGAGGTGGCCAGCCGCAGGATTTCGTCCCAATGGGCGCGGACGTGCTTGATGTTGAGCGTGCCGCCGATCATGGGTTTCAGCGCGTCATAGGCGGCGTCGCCCTTCGGGATGTAGAGCTTGGTGTCGCCCAGGTCGCGGATGCGCGGCGCGAAGCGGAAGCCCAGGAGGTGCATCAGGGCGAAGACGTGATCGGTGAAGCCCGCCGTGTCGGTGTAATGCTCCTCGATCCGCAAGTCGGACTCGTGGTACAGCAGGCCGTCGAGCACGTAGGTCGAATCGCGCACGCCGACGTTCACGACCTTGGTGTGAAATGGCGCGTACTGGTCAGAAATGTGGGTGTAGAACGTCCGCCCTGGGCTGCTCCCGTATTTCGGGTTGATGTGGCCGGTGCTCTCGGCCTTGCTGCCGGTGCGGAAGTTCTGGCCGTCCGACGATGAGGTGGTGCCGTCGCCCCAGTGCTCGGCGAAGGGATGGCGGAACTGTGCGTTGACCAGATCGGCCAGCGCCGCCCCGTAGGTTTCGTCGCGGATGTGCCAGGCTTGCAGCCAAGCCAGCTTGGCGTAGGTCGTGCCGGGGCAAGACTCCGCCATCTTGGTCAGGCCCAGGTTGATCGCGTCGGCGAGGATCGTGGTCAGCAACAGGTTCTTGTCTTTGGCCGGGTCGCCCGATTTCAGATGCGCGAAATGCCGAGTGAAGCCCGTCCATTCGTCCACCTCCAGCAGCAGTTCGGTGATCTTGACGTGCGGCAGGATCATTGCCGTCTGGTCGATCAGCGCTTGGGCGGTGTCGGGTACCGCCGCGTCGAGCGGCGTGATCTTCAAGCCTGACTCGGTGATGATGGCGTCCGGCAGCTCGTTGGCCGTCGCCATACGGTTGACGGTGGCAAGCTGTGTTTCCAGCAGCGTCAGCCGGTCGTTCAGGTACCGGTTGCAGTCGGTGGCCACGGCCAGCGGCAATTCGCTGGCCTGCTTGAGGCTGGCGAATTTCGCGGGCGGCACCAGGTAGTCCTCGAAGTCCTTGAACTGGCGCGACCCCTGCACCCAGATGTCGCCGGAACGCAACGCGTTCTTCATCTCCGACAGCGCGCACAGTTCGTAGTAGCGCCGGTCGATGCCGGTGTCGGTCATGACCAGCTTCTGCCAGCGCGGCTTGATGAACTCGGTCGGCGCGTCGGCGGGCACCTTGCGGGCGTTGTCGCTGTTCATGCCGCGCAGCACCTCGATGGCGTCGAGCACGTCCTTCGCGGCGGGAGCGGCCCGCAGCTTGAGCACGGCAAGGAATTCCGGCGCGTAGCGGCGCAGCGTGGCGTAGCTTTCGCCGATGCGGTGCAGGAAATCGAAGTCCTCGGGCTGCGCAAGCTTCTGCGCTTCGGTGACGCTCTCGGCGAAGGCATCCCAGGACATGACGGCCTCGATGGCGGCGAACGGATCGCGGCCCGCCTGCTTGGCCTCGATCAGCGCCTGGCCGATGCGGCCGAACAGCCGCACCTTGGCGTTGATCGCCTTGCCGGACGCCTGGAATTGCTGCTGATGCTTGTTCTTGGCGGCGTTGAACAGCTTGCCCAGGATGCGGTCGTGCAGGTCGATGATTTCGTCGGTGACGGTGGCCATGCCCTCGATGGCAAGCGCCACCAGGGTGGCATAGCGTCGCTGCGCCTCGAACTTGGCCAGGTCGGCGGGCGTCATCTGGCCACCCTCACGGGCGATCTTGAGCAGGCGGTTCTGGTGCACCGACCGCTCGATGCCAGAAGGCAGGTCGAGCGCCTGCCACGCTTTGAGGCGTTCGATGTGTTCCAGCATGTGCCGCGAATTCGGTTTGACGGGCGATTGGCGCAGCCAGGCCAGCCAGGTCGTTTTGCCGTTGTCCCGACGCTTGAGCAGATCGTCGAGGCGGCGGCGATGCGCGTCCGACAGCGGTTCGGCCAAGGCATCGTAGATGCGCCGGTTGGCGCGGGTGATTGCTTCGGCGCTCGCCCGCTCGACGGCGTTGAGGGCAGGCAGAATGACCGACTGCTGCCGCAGGTGCTCGATCAAGGTGCTGGCCAGCACGATGCCCTTGTCGGTCTGCAAGGCCATCTCGGTCAGCAACTGGACGGCCTGCCGGTAGTGGCCCATGGTAAAGGGCTGGAAGCCGAACACCGTTTGCAGTTCGACCAGGTGCTCGCGCCGGGTCTGCTCCCGCTGCCCGTATTCGTCCCAGCTTTCGACGCTGACCTTGAGCTGGTCGGCGACCAGTTTCAACAAGGGCGGAAACGGCGGCTCATCGACGCCCAGGATGACACCAGGAAAGCGCAGGTAACAGAGCTGCACGGCGAAGCCCAGCCGGTTGGCCGGGCCGCGCCGCTGCCGGATGATGGAGAGGTCGGTTTCGCTGAACGTGTAGTGACGGATCAACTCATCCTTGGTGTCCGGCAACGCCAGCAGGCTTTCGCGCTCGGCGGCGGACAGGATTGAACGACGTGGCATATTTACTGATCCGTTCTCAAGTATTGATACAGGGTTTCGCGACTGATTCCGAATTCACGAGCCAGCTTGGTCTTTTGCTCGCCAGCCTCGACACGTTGGCGCAGTTCGGCAATACGCTCAGACGACAGGGATTTCTTCCTGCCACGGTAGGCCCCGCGCTGCTTGGCGAGCGCGATGCCCTCGCGCTGCCGCTCGCGGATCAAGGCGCGTTCGAACTCGGCGAACGCGCCCATTACCGACAGCATCAGGTTCGCCATCGGCGAGTCCTCGCCGGTGAAGGTCAAATGCTCCTTAAGGAACTCGATGCGTACGCCGCGCTGGGTGAGGCCCTGCACCAGGCGGCGCAGGTCGTCGAGGTTGCGCGCCAGACGATCCATGCTGTGCACCACGACCGTGTCGCCTTCGCGCACGAAGGCGAGCAGCCGTTCCAGTTCGGGCCGCCGTGTGTCCTTGCCCGACGCCTTGTCGGTGAACACTTTATCCACCTGGATCTGTTCGAGCTGCCGTTCTGGGTTCTGGTCGAAGCTGCTGACGCGGACGTAACCGATGCGCTTGCGCTTCGAAGCGTTGATAACACTCCAACCCGCAGAAGTGCTCGACGTATTCCGCGCCTTCCGGGGTGAAGGCGGCATCGAGCGGGATTTCCTTGCAGCACACGCAGCAACTGGTGGTGGTCGAGTCACTTGCATTCATGGTGGCACCCCTCCATTGACTGACGAAGACGGCGAATGCCGCCGCCGGCATTGGCTTCGCGAACAGGAAGCCTTGTCCTGTGTCGCAGTCCGCTTGTCGCAATAGATCAAGACTCGCCGATGTTTCCACGCCTTCAGCCACCACATCCATGCCCAGCCCGTGCGCAAGCTGAATCACGGTGTGCACGATGGTTTGGTCGCGGCGGTCGTTGGCGAGCCCGGCGACAAACGATTGGTCGATCTTGAGCGTGCTGATTGGGCAGCACTTCAGATGTTGCAGACAGGAATACCCCGTCCCGAAGTCATCGGCGGCGAAGCGCACACCGATCTGCCGCAAGGCGTCCAGGGCGGGGAAGATCGCCGGATCACCAAACGCGACCGATTCGGTCAGCTCGATTTCGAGATACTCGGCGGGCAACTCGGCATCAGCCAGCACGCCCTTTACCCACCCGTCGAAGTCCGGTCCCACTTGGCTCGCCGAAACATTGACGGCCAGCCGGAACGGTCGCCATGCCAGCATTCGCCAGTCACGCATCTGGCGGCAGGCTTCGCCCAGCACCCAAGCGCCGATTTCAGGCATCAGGCCGGACGATTCGACCACGGGCAGGAACTGGCCCGGTGGCAATAGTCCAAGCGTCGGATGACGCCAGCGCAACAGGGCTTCCGCGCCGACAATCCCACCACTGCGCAGATCGACGACGGGCTGGTAGTGCAGTTCAAGCTGCCCGCGCTCGACCGCTTGGGCCAGTTCCGGCGTCGTCCATCCATCCGGCCGGAAAGCGCTCATTCTCTTTCCCTGAATGCCCGCAACGCCCGCGACAGGGACAGAAGGAACAGGCCGGTCAAACCGAGCGCCGCGATGACCCAATGCTCGCCGAGGAAAGCACCGGCGGTTGTGCCGGCCAGCACGACAGCGAGGATGGGCAGGTGGCAGGGGCAAGTCAGCACAGCCAGTCCGCCCCACAGGTAGCCGGTGATCGGTTTGTGCGTCTCGGACGGCAAGCGCTCGGGGTTGTTCATGGCAGACTCTCCGCGTGCTGTGCCGGCTCGGTCGGCAGGGTGGCCAACTGCACTTCCAGATCGGCCAACGCTTCGCGCCGACGCTCGACGAACTGACGCAGCAGGGCAAGCTGCGCGGCCGCTTCGTCGCCGTCCGCCGCATCCAGCGCCCGGCACAGCCGCGCCAGCGCGTCGAGGCCGATGCCCGCCTCGAAGGCCGCCCGCACGAAGCACAGCCGTTGCAAGGCGGCGTCATCGAACAAGCCGTAGCCGCCTGGTGTGCACGCCACCGGGCGCAGCAATCCGCGCAGCAGGTAGTCGCGCACGATATGCACGCTCACCCCGGCATCAAGAGCCAGCCGGGACACCGTGTAGGCGTTCATTGAACACCTCCTTTTTCTCACCCGGCGCAGCAGGAAAGCTGCTTCACATCCTTGTTGAAGGTCTGCGCCGCGAGCTTCAACCCCTCGACCATCGTCAGGTAGGGGAACAACTGGTCGGCCAGTTCCTGCACCGTCATGCGGTTGCGAATGGCCAGAGCCGCCGTCTGGATCAGTTCACCCGCTTCCGGCGCGACCGCTTGTACGCCGATCAGCCGATGGCTGCCTTCCTCGATAACCAACTTGATGAAGCCGCGTGTGTCGAAGTTGGCGAGCGCACGCGGCACGTTGTCCAAGGTCAAGGTGCGGCTGTCGGTCTCGATCCCGTCGTGGTGGGCTTCCGCCTCGCTGTAGCCCACGGTCGCCACTTGCGGATCGGTGAACACCACGGCCGGCATTGCGGTCAGGTCGAGCGCCGCATCGCCGCCGGTCATGTTGATCGCGGCACGGGTGCCGGCCGCTGCCGCCACATAGACGAACTGCGGCTGGTCGGTGCAGTCGCCGGCCGCGTAGATGTTCGGGTTGCTCGTGCGCATGCCTTGGTCGATGACGATGGCACCTTGCGCATTGACAGTGACCCCCGCTGCGTCCAGCGCGAGGCTGCGCGTGTTCGGTGTCCGACCGGTGGCAACCAGCAGTTTGTCGGCGCGCAATTCACCGTGCGTGGTGGTCAGCACGAATTCACCGTCCATATGGGCGACCTGGCTGGCTTGCGTGTGCTCCAGCACCTCGATGCCCTCGGCACGGAAAGCGGCTGTCACCGCCTCGCCGATGGCCGGGTCTTCACGGAAGAACAAGGTATTGCGCGCCAGGACCGTGACCTTGCTGCCCAGCCGGGCAAAGGCTTGCGCCAGCTCCAGCGCCACCACCGACGAGCCGATTACGGCAAGGCGTTCGGGAATGGTGTCGCTCGCCAGGGCCTCGGTGGAAGTCCAGTAGGGTGACTCTTTCAAGCCCGGAATCGGCGGGACCGCCGGGCTGGCACCCGCGGCGACCAGGCAGCGGTCGAACATCACGACGCGCTCGCCACCCTCGTTCAAACGGACGGTAAGGCTCTGGTCGTCCTTGAAGCGCGCCTCACCGTGCACAACGGTGATGGCCGGATTACCGCCCAGGATGCCTTCGTACTTGGCGTGCCGCAGTTCGTCGACGCGGGCCTGCTGCTGGGCCAGCAGCTTACTGCGGTCAATCGTAGGCACAGTTGCCGCAATACCGCCATCGAACGGGCTTTCCCGGCGCAGATGGGCGATGTGGGCGGCGCGGATCATGATCTTGGACGGCACACAGCCGACATTGACGCAGGTGCCGCCGATGGTGCCGCGCTCGATCAGCGTGACCTGCGCGCCTTGCTCGACGGCCTTCAGCGCCGCCGCCATCGCGGCTCCACCGCTGCCAATGACCGCTACCTGCACCGGGGGCTCGTTGCCACTGTGCTTTTCGGCGGCGGCCATCCATCCCCGCACCTTGTCGAGCAGTCCGACGCGGTTGTCCGCCAGTGGCGCATCGGCTAGCGTTGCCTTGTAGCCCAGTCCGGCCACGGCGGCAGTCAGCGCGTCCGGCGATGTGCCCGGCACGATGGCGAGTTGCGCTGTGCCCTTCGGATAGGACACCAGCGCCGACTGCACGCCTGGCACTTTTTCCAGCGCTTCCTTGACGTGCGCCGCGCACGAGTCGCAAGTCATGCCGGTGATTTTTAGATGGGTCATGCAACAGATCCTTTATCGTTTGTGGCGCCAGACAATGACGTCCGTTGTGCTGCGGTGCCGTTTTCAGTGACTCACTGCTTGACGCTGGACGGATAGCCCGCGTCTGCGGTTGCCTTGGTCAGCTTCTGCACGCTGGTCTTGGCATCGTCGAAGGTGACGACCGCTTGGCGTGTCTCGAAAGTCACGTCAACTTTGCTGACGCCTTCGACCTTGGAAATCGCCTTCTTGACAGTGATCGGGCAGGCGGAGCAGGTCATGCCCGGTACGGACAGCGTGACGGTCTGGGTGGCGGCCCAGACGGGGGCAACAACGGCGGCGAGGGCGAGGGAGGCAAACAGTTTCTTCATGGTGAACTCCGATCAGTAGAAAAATGGCATGACGTAGGGAAATCCGAGCGCGACCAGAACCAGCGCGGCCACGATCCAGAAAATGAGCTTGTAAGTAGCTCGCACTTGGGGAATCGCGCAGACCTCACCCGGTTTGCAGGCCGCTGCCTGCCGGTAGATGCGCCGCCAGGCGAAGAACAACGCCACCAGCGCCACGCCGATAAAGATGGGGCGATAGGGATCCAACACCGCCAAGTTGCCGATCCAAGCGCCGCTGAACCCCAAGGCGATCAGAACCAACGGCCCGAGGCAGCAAGCCGAGGCGAGGATGGCGGCAAGCCCTCCAGTGAAGAGCGCGCCGCGCCCGGTTTTTGGTTCAGACATGCGCTTGTCCTTTCGAATTGAAATTGGATAGCGTAACCTTACTTCCGTACTCATGTACGGAGTCAAGCGATATGGAAAACAATTTGGAGAACCTGACCATTGGCGTTTTCGCCAAGGCGGCCGGGGTCAATGTGGAGACCATCCGTTTCTATCAGCGCAAGGGCTTGTTGC
>NZ_AQPL01000586.1:0-7339 GCF_000395345.1 Cupriavidus sp. WS
GCCGCGCGCCGCGCGCCGCGCGCATGCCGGCTGCCCCGCATTCCGCACCACGATCCGCACGGCGGAGGACCACTTTGCATGAGACTGACCGACTACACCGACTACAGTCTGCGGACCCTGATCTACGTCGCGGTCCACCCGGGCGAGCTCGTCACCATCCAGCGCATCGCCGATGCGTTCGACATTCCCAAGAACCACCTGATCAAGATCGTGCAGAAGCTCGGCCAGGCCGGCTTCCTGCATACGGTGCGCGGGCGCGCGGGCGGGATCGAGCTGGGCCGGCCGGCGGCGGCGATCAACGTGGGGGAGGTGATCCGCACGATGGAGTCGGATTTCAGCCTGGTGGAGTGCTTCCAGGGCGACGACAATCATTGCGTCATCACGCGGGTGTGCGGCCTGCGCGGCGTGTTGTCGGCCGCGCTGCGGGCTTACTTCGACGTGCTGGACGCCTATAGCCTGCAGGACCTGGTGACACGCCCGGCGGCATTGAGCCGCGCGCTGGCGCCGGATGGCGGCACGGTGGCCGGCATTCCGGTCAGGAGCGTGACACACAAGGCGCGCGCGGCGCCCGGCGGCGGGACGGCGTAGGCGCGGCCCGGCGCTAGCCTTCGCGCCCGTCGGCGCGCGGACGCATCAGGAACGGCACGTACTTGAACAGGTACAGCGCGAACGCGGCCATCCACGCCACCGCCGCGGCGGCGATCCAGAACGGCTTGTACTGCGGCAGGACCAGCGGCCCGGCCACGCGCAGCACGGCCGCGGCGAAGACCGCCGCGTAGGCCGCCGTCTCCACCGCGCGCGCTTCGAGCAGGCGCCCGGTGTGGCCCAGCGCGGTGCGCGTGATCATGCCGATGATGGCGCAGCCGATCGCGCCGACGGTCAGCGCATGCAGGGCCGAGGAGCGGTCCGCGTGGCCGAGCGCGGCGGCGGCCAGCAGCGCCAGGCCGAGCGGCAGGCAGACATAGGCCAGGTGCAGGATGCCGATCAGCGGGCGGCGCAGCGCCCGCCGCGAGCCCCAGCCGCCCAGGCGCACGGCGTGCGCCAGCGCCGCCAGCAGCGCGAGCGCGGCGGTGATCATGCCTTGCGGCGCCAGCGCGCACGCCGCCATCGCGGCCAGCGTCAGCGGCACCACGGTGCGCTCGGCCAGCGGCGAGCGGCGAATGCGCACGCCGGGCACGCTGTTGGCCGTAAACATCGGGATGACGCGCCCGCCGATCACGGTGATGAACACCACCACCAGCCCGATGCCCGCCTCCGCGCTTTGCAGCGCCGCCGGCACCGCGCCGCGCGCCAGCGCCACGTGGAACGCCACGTTGAGCGCCCACAGCAGGAACAGCGCGCCGGCCAGGCCATAGTTGCGCTTGCTGCCGGCGCGCACCAGCACGCGCAGGAAGCTGGCCGCGCACAGCGGCAGGAAGGCCAGGTCCAGCGCCACCGCGAGCGGCGCCGGCCCGGTCCACATCAGCACGCGCGCGGCCAGCCAGAGCGCGGCCAGCCCGGCCAGCGCCGCGCCGCGCGGCGTCTGCAGCCCGGTCCAGTTCCTGCCCGCCGTGAAGAGGAAGCCGACCACCACCGCGGCGGCAAAGCCGAACACCATTTCATGCGCATGCCAGAGCATGCCGCCCATCGGCGGCTGCGCGGCGCCGGCCGGCCACCAGCCCAGGTAGATGGCGGCCCACGCGCCGACCGACAGCACGGCGAACGCCGCCGCGAGCAGGTAGAAGGGCCGGAATGCCAGCGCCAGCACGGGCAGCCCGCCGTGGCGGGCGGGCGCGGGGCGGGATGGCGGCGGGGTCTGGAGCAGCGGCTGCATGGATGCCGCGCGCGGTGTCGGGTCGGGGTGCATGGTGTCGATCGATGTGGTCATGGCGCGGCTTCCTTCCCGTTCGTTTTTTTCTGGCCGGCCGGCATCCTGCCGCATGGCAGCCTCCCGACGATTCTATAAAACAAGCATTTTTAATGCAACATAAAAGACGGCATGCGGACGTGTCTGACGGAAAAGGCCGGCGGGCCGCCTGGCGCATCCGCTCCTGCCGCAAGCCCGTCACTCCCGGGCCCGGCAAAGCTGCCGCGGGCGGCAGCGGTGGTCAGATGACCGCCGGAATGTGCGTGCGGAAAGCGCAAGCCGGCCGCACCCGGAAAGACGCGAGTGCCGGCGAGCGGGCATTCCCGTGCGCAGGGCACTCGTTCGTGGCGCGCTTGTGATCCTTCAGGCTTTGCCGGCGGCGGCGGGGGTGGCGCGGAACGTCACGCCCAGGCGGTTGAAGGCGTTCATCAGGCCGATGGCATACGTCAGGTCGACCAGTTCCTTGTCGCTGAATTCGGCCGCGGCGGCTTCGTAGTCGGCATCGGGAACGCCGGTGTCGGCCACGCGCGTCACGGTTTCCGCCCAGGCAAGCGCGGCGCGCTCGCGGGCGCTGAACAGATTTCCGGCCTCGCGCCACACGGGCACCAGCACGAGCTTGTCCACGGAAAGGCCCTGCGTGAGCAGGTCGCGGGAATGCATATCGATGCAATAGGCGCAGCCGTTGATCTGCGAAACCCGCAGGTACACGAGATTGACCAGTTCCCGCGGAAGGCCGCATTTCTGGAGAGACATGTACACCCCGCCGAAGGCCTTGTAGCCCTCGGGGGAAACTTTTGCATAGTCGAGGCGATGGCTCATGACGCATCCTTCTGTGTGTTGATCCGGAGCCCTAATCATGGCGCATCTTGGCCTATCCCGGATGGTCCATGATTCGCCTTGCGACATGGGCCATGACACCAGCCCGCGCGCCGCGTCAGATGAGCTTCAGGATGCGCCTGCCGAGATGTTCCGCCGTGGCCCGGGAGTCGATGTTCGTGAAGCCCAGCAGCAAGGCCGAGACGCCATCGCCCGCCGTCGTCCAGCGCGACAGCGCCTCGCCGTACAGGCCGTGCTCCCGCATGCTCGCCGCCAGCCGGCGATCCGAGCGCTGGCCCCGCAGGCGCAGGATCAGGTGCATGCCGCCCGGCTGCGCATCGATGCGCGCCTGCTTTCCCAGCACGCTTTCCAGGCCCGCCGTGGCGGCGTCCCGGCGCTCGGCATAGAGCTTGCGCATCCGCTGGATATGGCGCGCGAAATGGCCTTCCCTGATGAAGGCGGTGACGATCGCCTGCGTCAGCTGGGGGCTTCCGCCGGCGAAGACCTGACTGATCCGCTCGAACCGCTCGACCTGCGTCGGCGGCACGACGAGATAGGCGAGCCGGATGCCGGGGAACAGCACCTTGCTGAACGTGCCCGCGTAGAGCACGCGCTCGTCACGGTCGAGGCTTTTCAGCGCGGGCAGGGGACGGCTGACGTAGCGGTATTCGCTGTCGTAGTCGTCTTCGACGATCCATGCGCGGTTTCGCGTGGCCCAGTCCAGCAGCGCCAGGCGCCGCGGCAAGGACAGGGACACGCCCAGCGGGCTCTGGTGCCCGGGCGTGACCACCGCCGCGCGTGCTCGCGGCGCCGCCTCGATGCCGGCGGCGACGACCAGGCCGTCGCGGTCCACCGGCACCGGCACGGTGGCGATGTGCATGTGCTCCAGCAGTTCCCGCGTGGGCGGGTAGCCCGGGTCTTCGAGCCAGACGCGGTCCCCGGCCTTCCACAGCGCCTGGCAGATCAACTGCATGGTGTGCCGGTATCCCGAGGTCACGAACACCTGCGACGCGGCGCAGTGGATCCCGCGCGAGACCTGCAGGTACGCGGCGATCTCGGCGCGCAAGCCCGGCAGGCCGTATACGGACGGGTGCGCCATGTCCGACGGCTGCATGGCGCGCACGCATTGCGCGCCCAGGCGTGCCCAGATCTTGCGGGGAAACATGTCCAGCGCGGGCAAGCCCATCTGGAACGGCAGCACCGAGTCCGGGCGGAAACTGGTTTCGGGCGCGTCGGTCCCCGGCGGCGGCATGGCGCCGCCGGCGGGCGGAAGCTTGAGGCCCGGCGTCACGATGGTCCCCGCCTGGCCGCGAGCCTGGATGTACCCCTCGGCGGCCAGCAGGGAATAAGCCGTTTCTATCGTGCCCCGCGCCAGTCCCAGTTCTTGCGTCAGCGCGCGCACCGAGGGTATCCGGTCGCCCGGTTTCAGCAATCCGCTGGTGATGGCGCCGCGAAAGCGCTCGTAGATCTGCCGGTAGAAAGGGGCGGCTGCCGCCGGATCCAGCGGCGCGAAATTGCCGTGCTTCGCGGTGGGGGTCATGGGCTGGCCTCGTCGATTGTCTCTTCGATGTCGTGAAAACCGTCGCCGGACCGGCGCGGCGCATGTCCGCGCATATTGGCTCGCCGGCGCCCGCGCGCCCGCCCCGCTCAGGCCGAGAACTTGTCCAGCAGCCGCAGCAGCTCCTCGAACTCCGCCTTGCTGAAATCCTTCAGGCGCGCGTTCAGCACCTCGGGGGCGATCTCGGGAATCCGCTCGGCCACGACGCGGCCCTTGTCGGTGAGTTCGAGGTTGACCACGCGGCGGTCCTCGATGCTGCGCGAGCGGGCCAGCAGGCCCTTTTGCTCCAGCTTGTCCAGCATGCGCGTCATCAGGCCGGTATCGATGACCAGCAGCTTGCTCAGTTCGAACGGCGTGGTGGCGGTGCCGCGCGACAACGACAGCAGGATGCCCATCTGCTGGGCGGTGATGTCGAGCTCCTTGAGCGCGGCATCCATTTCCATCAGCACGAGGTTGCGCGCCTTGTTGAGGTAGAAGCCGACGCTCTTCGTGAGGTTGAAGGTGTCCCTGGTGTAGTGCTTCATCCGGTTCCCCGCGTTGGCATGCAGATGTCCCGATCTTATTTGATTTGTCAGATAGCCTCAAGGTCAGAATCTACGGCCGGCTTTGCGAGCGGTTGCTGCAAGGGCTATTCCGCCAGTCCGCGGCTGGCGAAATAGTGCGCGGGCGAGTCCCCGAACGCGCGGCGGAACATGGCGATGAAATTGCTCGGCGTGGCGTAGCCCAGCGCTTCGGCCACCTGCGCCACCGCCTCGCCGCGCGCCAGCCGCTCGAGCGCGTGGGTCAGGCGCGCCTGCTGGCGCCAGTGGGCGAAGCTCAGCCCGGTCTCGCCCTGGAACAGGCGCGACAGCGTGCGCGGCGACACGCCCGCCCACGCGGCCCATTCGGCCAGTCCGCGGTGATCGCCGGGCTGCGCCAGGATGGCGTCGCTGATGCGGCGCGCGCGCCGGTCCACGGGCAGCGGCAGGTGCAGCGGCTCGCGCGGCGCCTGCTTGATCTCGTCGAGCAGGACCGCGACGATACGCTGCTGCGCGTCGTCGAGCGCGAACGGCGCTGGCCAGGAGGCGGCGCGGCCGACCAGCGCGCGCATGACGTCGCTGATGCCGAACACGCAGGGCAGGGGCGGCAGGTCGCGCGCCGCCGACGGCGCGACCCACACGTTCCAGCCGCTCAGCACGCCGCTGATGCTGATGCGGTGCATCTCGCCGGGCGGCATCCAGCCGGCGCGCTGCGCGGGCAGCAGCCAGGAGCCGTGGCGCGTGCGCACGTGCACCAGCCCGTTGTCGATACAGAACAACTGGCCGCGCAGGTGCCGGTGCCAGCCCAGCTCGCGCGTGCCCAGGCGGAATGCGTTGCTGTCCCGGTCGCTGCCCCGCATGGCGATCAGGGCCGGGCCGCCGGGCTGCTCGTAGCGGTCGGCAAAGGTATCCAGCAGGTCGCGGGTGGCGGCGTCCACCGCGGCTTCGTCATCCACGGGGTCAGGCGGGCGGATTGGCATGGTTCGATTGCATTGTTTTTAGTCCAGGTAACGTTATCGAGTCTACGCGCTTCGCCGCGATACTGCTTCCCCAGGCGCATCCCGATGCATTGATCCCGCGCCGCAGGAGAACAGACATGCAAGACCAGGTTTCCGCTTTCCGCGAATCCGCGAATTTCTTGATCCACGACGTTTCCGCCTTCCCGCTGGTGCTCGGCCGGCCCGAGACGCTGGTGCCCGGCTACGCCGGCCAGTGGTGCGAGGAGATGACCACGCTGGTGCGGCAGGCGCATCCGTTCGTCATCGTCATGGGCCCGCAAGCGGACGCGGAGCGGCACGAGGACCGGCGCCTGCGCGCCTTGTGGCTGAAGCACAACCGGGAGCCGCTGGTGCGGCGCTGCCGGCTGCTGGTCTACGTCGAGCCGGATGCGGCCAAGCGCGCCGGGCTGTCAGCGCTGGCGGCACTGGCGGTCAAGGCGTTCGGCGTGCCGGTGGCGCTGACCGCCGGCATGGACGAGGCGCTGGCGCGCGGCGAGCAGGTCCTGCGGGCCGAGGCGGCACAGATGGCGCGTGAAGGGGCGCGCGAAGGGGCGAGGGACAGCGTCACGCAGTGACCGCGCCGGCGCCACGCTGTTGCCGCCGCGCCGGCAGAGCGCGGACACGGCAACGCGCCGCCGGCGCAGGGCGGCAGCGGAGAAGCAGCGGGGAAGCAGGGCGGAAGCGGAAAAGAGGAAGCCCGGCCGCCGGGGAAAACCGCCGGCGGCCGGGCCTGGCCCGCGGCGCCGCGCGCGCGGCAGGCCAGAATGCAACCGTGGAACGTGGCGGCCGGGCGGCCGCCGTCATGCGCTTAAGGCTTACGGCTTACTGCGACTTGGCGCCGTCCGTATAAGGGTCGCGCGTACCCGACTTGGCGCCGTCGGTGTAGGGGTCGCGCGTGCCGGACTTGGCACCGTCGGTGTAGGGATCGGCCTTGGTCTGGGTCGCGTTCAGGTCCGTGCGGGTCGACTTCTTGGCGCCGTCCGTATAGGGATCGAACTTGCCCGACTTGGCGCCATCGGTATAGGGATCGCGCGCGCCGGACTTGGCGCCGTCGGTATAGGGGTCGGGCTTCTTTTGCTGGCCATAGCTTGCGCCCGAGGCCACGGCAGCGGCGGCGACAAGTAAGGTCAGGGTGAGAACTTTGCGCATCGTTTGCTCCGGTAGTAGTGACAAGGCGCTTGCGGAATTTCCCCCGGCGGCAGGCCGTGGGACGCCCGGGCGTATGCTGCGTTTCGCACAGATAAATCCTAGGAGTGAAATCGGGGAGTCCGTAGGAAAACCTTGTAAGTGCTTGTTGCGGCAGCACGGTCCATGACGGCAACGCGACTCCTGGCGCATTTGCCGGCAGGCGATGTGGCGAAAGCCGCATGTTTCGCGATAACCGTGGGCCAATGCATGCGCTTTGCGGCACAACGGAGGACGAGCAGGAAATTCTTAGGAAAATTCCTTGACTATCTATCTACCAGTAGATAATATTCGGGTCATGGAAGCCGCTGCTCCGCCCCAGCCAGAACGCTGAAGCAGGAAAGAGGATCCAGCGCAGTACCCGGGGACCCCCCGTTTTTTTTGCCCAAGTCATCTATCTACTAGTAGATAACGGCAA
>NZ_AQPL01000587.1:0-4273 GCF_000395345.1 Cupriavidus sp. WS
GGTGCCTTCGCTGTCGTCGCCCGGCCCGGCGTCGCGGCGCGGCTCCAGGCGCCCGGCGCCGCTGGCCTGCGCCGGCGCCAGCGCGCGCCGGTTGGGCCGCTGGAAGTAGGCATCGAACAGGGCGTCGAAGCGGCGCCATTCCTCGGCGCGCGAGCACAGCAGCGCGCGCAGGCTCCAGCGCAGCAGCTCGCTGTCGAGCTGGCCCATGCGCCGCGCCACTTCCATCGAGGCCGCCATGTCCTCGCTCGCCACGCGGAAGCCGTTGGCGCGCAGCCAGCCCGCGAAGCCGGTGTAGCGCGACACCAGCCGCGCCGCCAGGTCCGTCTCGGGAGCGCGCTGCGCGGCGCCGGGCAGCACGTTCAGCATGCCGCCGCCAGTTTTTCGACGACCGGACGCGTGAGCCCGGCCAGGTCCGCGCGCGTCTTCACCAGCGCGGCCAGCGAATCCATGATGCGCTCGGCGCCGCCGGGGTCGAGCGCGCTCACGCCCAGGCGCAGCAGGGCCGAGGCCCAGTCCAGCGTCTCGGCCAGGCCGGGGCGCTTCTGCATGTCCATCTGCCGCACCGCCTGCACGAACTCCACGATCTGCCGCGCCAGCGCCTCGGGCACGTCCGGCACCTGCATGCGCACGATCAGCAGTTCCTTGTCGAAGCCCGGGTAGTCCACGTACTGGTAGAGGCAGCGGCGGCGCAGCGCGTCGGAGATCTCGCGCGTGCCGTTGGAGGTCAGCACCACGTAGGGCCGCTCGGTTGCGCGCACCACGCCCAGCTCGGGAATCGACATCTGGAAGTCCGACAGCAGCTCCAGCAGGTAGGCCTCGAACGCTTCGTCGGTGCGGTCGATCTCGTCGATCAGCAGCACCGGCGCCGGCGTGGCGGTGATCGCGTCGAGCAGCGGGCGCTTGAGCAGGTAGCGTTCGGAGAAGATGTCCTGCTCCTTGTCGGCCACCGAGCGCGGGTCCTGCTCCAGCAGCTTGATCGCCAGCAGCTGGTGCTGGTAGTTCCATTCGTAGAGCGCCGCGTGCGCGTCCAGCCCTTCGTAGCATTGCAGGCGGATCAGGCGCGTGCCGAGCAGCCGCGCCAGCGCCTTGGCGACCTCGGTCTTGCCCACGCCGGCCTCGCCCTCGAGCAGCAGCGGGCGGCGCATCTCCAGCGTCAGCAGCAAGGTGGCGGCGAAGCTGCGCTCGGCGATGTAACCATGCTGCGCCAGGCGCTGCTGCAGCGCCGCCACGTCGGGCATGCGGTCGGCTGGCATGGCGGCGTGCCTGCGTCAGGTGGCCTTGCGCGAGAAGATCCCGCGCAGCCAGTCGCGCAGCACCGCCCACGCCAGCGCGAGGCCGTTGAGTTCGGTGCGCGGCGGCGCAGCCTGGGCCACCGTGGCCGGCGCGGTGTCGCCGGCCGGCGCCGCCGCATCCCGCGCGGGCGCCTGCCGCGACTGCGCCAGCGCGTCGAAGTTCGCCGCGAACTGCTTGAGGATCTGGTCGGCCACGGTGTTCATCATGCGGCCGCCGAACGCGGCCGCCTTGCCGCTCATCGCCACCTCGCTCCTGCCGGACAGCGCGCAGGCGCCGCCGCTGCCCTCGCTGCCCTGCACGGTCGCCAGCAGGTCCATCGACGCGCCCGAGGTGCCGGTCGAGTCCGCGCCCTTGCCCGCCAGGTGCAGGCTGCGCGCGGCCGGGTCCAGGCCGAGCACCTCGATCTCGCCCTTGAACGACATCGTGGCCGGCCCGAGCCGCACGACGATGGTGCCCTTGTAGTGCGTGTCGTCCACGCGCTCGGTGATGGCGGCGCCCGGCATGCAGCCGGCCACCGCGGCGATGTCCTGCAGCGACTGCCAGGCCGCGTCGGCACCGGCGGCGAGCGGGAAGACCTTTTCGAGCACGACTTTCATCAGCTTGTCCTCGCAGGCTTGCGCGCCGCGGCGCGGCGCGCGTGGTCGGGCCCGGCGTCAGCGCTGCGCCAGGCCGAGCGCGCGGCATTGCTGCCAGACGCGGTAGGCGTTGTGCGGCATGTTCATGTGCGTGATGCCGAGATGGGCGAACGCATCGACCACCGCCGAGGTGAAGCACGGGATCGAGCCCACGTGCGGCGACTCGGCCACGCCCTTGGCGCCGATCGGATGGTGCGGCGACGGCGTGACGGTGAAGTCGGTGTCCCAGTGCGGCGTCTCCAGCGCGGTCGGCACGAAGTAGTCCATCAGCGTGCCGCCCAGCAGGTTGCCGGCTTCGTCGTAGGGCAGCTCCTGCCCCATCGCCACCGCGAAGCCTTCGGTCAGGCCGCCGTGGATCTGCCCTTCGATGATCATCGGGTTGATGCGCGTGCCGCAGTCGTCGAGCGCGTAGAAGCGCCGCACGCGCGTCTCGCCCGAATGGCGGTTGATGTCGAGCACGCACAGGTAGGCGCCGAACGGGAACGTGAAGTTGGGCGGGTCGTAGTAGTCCACCGCCTCCAGCCCCATCTCCATGCCTTCGGGCACGTTGTTGTAGGCGGCCCAGGCCACTTCCTTCAAGGTCTTGAACTTGCCCGGCGAGCCCTTGAGCACGAAGCGGTCGAGGTCGAACTCCACGTCGTCGGGGCCGGCCTCGAACAGGTGCGCGGCGATCAGCCGGGCCTTCTCGCGGATCTTGCGCGCCGCGCGCGCCACCGCCGCGCCCGCCACCGGCGTGGAGCGCGAGCCGTAGGTGCCCAGCCCGTAGGGCGCGGTGGACGTGTCGCCCTCCTCCACCTGGATCACCGAGGCCGGGATGCCGGCCTCCGACGCGATGATCTGCGCGTAGGTGGTCTGGTGGCCCTGTCCCTGCGTGATGGTGCCCATGCGCGCGATCGCCGAGCCGTCCGGATGCACGCGGATCTCGCACGAGTCGAACATGCCGATGCCGAGGATGTCGCACGCCTTGGACGGCCCCGCGCCGACGATCTCGGTGAAGGTGCACACGCCGATGCCCATCAGCCACTCGGCCTTGGGGTCGGTGCGGCGCGCGTCCTGCTCGGCACGCAGCGCGGGATAGTCCACCGCGGCCAGCACCTTGCGCAGCGCCGGCTCGTAGTCGCCCGAGTCGTACTCCAGCCCGAGCGGCGTGAGATACGGGAACTGGTCCTTGCGGATGAAGTTGCGCAGCCGCAGTTCGGTCTTGTCGATGCCGAGCTTGAGCGCCAGCACGTCGATCATGCGCTCGATCAGGTAGACCGCCTCGGTCACGCGGAACGAGCAGCGGTAGGCCACGCCGCCCGGGAATTTGTTGGTGTAGACGCCGTCGACCGAGACGAAGGCGTTGGGAATCGCATACGAGCCGGTGCAGACGTGGAACATGCCGGCCGGCCACTTGCTCGGGTCGGCGCATGCATCGAACGCGCCGTGGTCGGCGACGACGTTCACGCGCAGCGCCTTGATGCGCCCGTCGCGGTCGGCGGCCAGCTCGCCCTTCATGTGATAGTCGCGCGCGAACGCGGTGCTGCTCAGGTTCTCGGCGCGCGACTCGATCCACTTGACCGGCCGGCCCAGCACGATCGACGCCACGATCGACACCACGTAGCCCGGATACACGCCGACCTTGTTGCCGAAGCCGCCGCCGATGTCGGGCGAGACGATGCGGATCTTCGATTCCGGGATCGCCGACAGCATGCCCACCACGGTGCGCACCACGTGCGGCGCCTGCGAGGTGATGTACACGGTCAGGTCGCCGCGCGCCTTGTCGTAGGACGCGACGCAGCCGCAGGTCTCCAGCGGGCACGGATGCACGCGCGGATACAGCATCTCCTGCGTGACCGTGACCTCGGCGTTGTCGAAGGCGCGGTCGGTCTTGTCCTTGTCGCCGATCTTCCAGTTGAAGATGTGGTTGGGATGCCGGCGCGCGCCGTGCGCGCCCACCTGCTTGTCGCGGATGTCCTCGCGGATCACCGGCGCGTCCGGCGCCAGCGCCAGGTGCGGGTCCACCAGCGCGGGCAGCTCCTCGTATTCCACCTCGACCAGCTCGGCGGCGTCGGCCGCCACGTAGCGGTCGTCGGCCACCACGAAGGCCACCTCCTGGTTCTGGAAGCAGACCTTCTCGTCGGCCAGCACCGCCTGCACGTCGCCGGCCAGCGTCGGCATCCAGTGCAGCTTGAGCGGCTTGAGGTCGTCGGCGGTCAGCACCGCGTGCACGCCGGGGTGCGCCAGCGCGCGCGACTTGTCGATCTTCTTCACGCGGGCGTGCGCGTACGGGCTGCGCACCATCGCGCCGAACAGCATGCCCGGCATCTTGATGTCATCGACATAGGTGCCCTTGCCCTGCAGGA
>NZ_AQPL01000588.1:0-2898 GCF_000395345.1 Cupriavidus sp. WS
CTTGATGTCATCGACATAGGTGCCCTTGCCCTGCAGGAAGCGCGGGTCTTCGCGGCGCTTGCGCGAGCAGCCCATGCCCTCCAGCGCGGCGAGGCGCTCGGCTTCGGCGTTCATCGTTCCCATGGTGCGTCTCCGTGCGTCTGCTTCAGACGCCGGGCACGGCCATTGCGCGCCCGGCATGGTCCATCCGGCCGCGTCAGTGCGTTGCCTCGTCCATCAGCGGATGCGAGGTCTGCACCGCTTCGCCGCGCAGCTTGCGGGCGGCATACTGCACCGCTTTGACGATGTTCTGGTAGCCCGTGCAGCGGCACAGGTTGCCGGCCATCCAGTAGCGGATCTCTTCTTCGGACGGGTCGGGGTTTTCCTGCAGGAGGCGGTACGCGCGCATCAGCATGCCGGGCGTACAGAAGCCGCACTGCAGCGCGTGCTCCTGCATGAAGGCCTCCTGCAGCGCATGCAGCTCGCCGCCCTGCGCCAGGCCCTCCACGGTCAGCACCTCGGCGCCCTCGGCCTGCACCGTGAGCACCGTGCAGGACTTGACCGACATGCCGTCCAGGTCCACCGTGCAGGCCCCGCAGTGCGAGGTCTCGCAGCCGATGTGCGGGCCGGTGTGCAGGCAGCGCTCGCGCAGGGTGTGGATCAGCAGCTCGCGCGGCTCAGCCACCACGTCGGTGTCCTTGCCGTTGAGCTTGAACGACACCATCACTTTCTTGATCATGTCCGGTCTCCGCTGGGGCTTGCGATGGTCGCCGCGCGCGTACGCGGCCTGCGGTGCTGTTTGCTGTGCTGCTTGCCGTGCTGTTTGCCGTGCAACCCGCCGCGCGGCTGGCGCCCGGCTACGGCGCGGCGCGCGACCACGCGGTGCGCAGCGCCCGCTGGGTCATCTCGCCCGCCATCGCGGTCTTGTATTCGGCGTCGCCGCGCAGGTCCTCGGCCGGGTCGCAGATGGCCATCGCCAGCCGCGCCGCCTCGGCGATGGCCGCGTCGTCGAGCGGCTTGCCACGCAGGCTCTGCTCGGCGTCGGTGGCGCGGATCGCCGTGGGCGCGACGTTGGTCAGCGCGATGCGCACGTCCTCCACCGTCTCGCCGCGCCGGCGCAGCATCACGGCCGCCGCCGCGGTGGCGAAGTCGCCGGACTTGCGCTTGAGCTTGGCGTAGCAGTGTCCGCTGCCCGGCGCCGGCGCCGGGATGCGGATTTCCGTGAGGATCTCGCCCGGCTCCAGCAGCGTCATGTAAGTGCCGAGGAAGAAGCCGTCGGCCGGCACCACGCGCTCGGCCAGCCTGCCGGCCAGCACGAAGGAAGCGTCCAGCGCGATCATCAGCGCCGGATGGTCGTTGCCCGGATCGCCGTGCGAGATGTCGCCGCCGATGGTGCCGCGGTAGCGCACCTGCGGGTCCGAGATCAGGCGCGCGCCCTCCACCAGCAGCGGGCACTTCTGCTGCAGCAGCGCCGACCAGATCAACTCGTTCTCGGTGGTCATGGCGCCGATGCGCAGCTCGCCGCCTTCCTCGCGGATGCCCTTCAGGCCCTCGACCTTGCCGAGGTCGATCAGGTGGGCCGGCTCGGCGAAGCGCAGCTTCATCATCGGCAGCAGGCTGTGCCCGCCGGCCAGCAGCTTGGCGCCGTCGCCGTATTCCTCGAGCATGGCCACCGCCTCGGGCAGCGTCCTGGGCGCATGATATTCAAACGGGCGGGGGATCACGCTGGTCTCCTTGTCTCGCTCGCGCGCCCGCGCCTGCGGTCCGTGCCGGCGGCCTTGCGCGCATCGCTGTGTTTTCAGGAGCATTTCATAATGCAGCGCAGCAAAGCAATGTGACTTCCCGAACGCCCGGCAAGGCTGCGTCAACCGCCGGGAAACTTGCACGAACTACGGCAGGGACGTACAACAGAATTGCCGCGCAGGCGCGCGATGGGCAGCAACCGGGCAACCGCGGGCGCGAAGACAAGAACAACGACAGGCCGACATCGAAACCAGGAGATTGCACAATGGACCGCCTCGCGCCGTTCACCCCGCCAGCCCCCGAGGTGCGCCGCAACGAGACCTTCCAGCACAAGCTGGAACAGTTCAACCCGGGCATCGTCTGGCTCGACGCGCAAGGCCGCGTCACCGCCTTCAACGATGTTGCGCTGCAAATCCTCGGCCCCGCCAGCGAGCAGTCGCTCGGCGTCAGCCAGGACCGGCTGATCGGCATCGACGTGGTGCAGCTGCACCCGGAAAAAAGCCGCGAGAAACTGCGCTTCCTGCTGCAGTCCGAGGACGCCAGCGGCTGCCCGGTCAAGTCGCCGCCGCCGCTGGCGATGATGATCAACATCCCGGACCGCGTGCTGCTCATCAAGGTGTCCAAGATGGCGGACAGCGGCGGTGTATGCGGCACCTGCATGATCTTCTACGACGTGACCGACGTCACCACCGAGCCGCACCACGCGCCCGCGTCAGGCAGCGCGCCGCTGCCGCGCCGGCTGTTCAAGATCCCCGTGTACCGCAAGAACCGCGTGATCCTGGTGGACCTCAAGGACATCGTGCGCTTCCAGGGCGACGGGCACTACACGACCATCGTCACCAGGGACGAGCACTATCTCTCCAACCTGTCGCTGACCGACCTGGAGATGCGGCTCGACGACAGTGTTTATCTGCGGGTGCACCGCAGCCATATCGTCAGCCTGGCTTACGCGGTGGAGGTAGTGAGGAACGAGGAACGCGTGCAACTGGTCATGGATGATGCGCAGCGCACGCTGGTGCCGGTCAGCCGGGCGAAGATCGCGGAGTTGAGGGAGAGGTTGGGGGTGGCGTGATTTTTTTGGAATTTTATTCAGGTTTAAGGTCAACGGCTTTAAGAGCTTTAACGTCAAGATCGAAGTCAACTTCAAAGCCAGCGGCTGAACGTCAAAGTCAAAGT
>NZ_AQPL01000589.1:0-5888 GCF_000395345.1 Cupriavidus sp. WS
AACACAAAAATACTGACACTCCCTTTCAATCTTGTCGAATCGATTCTCTTTCTTCCTGCCCGAAGAATCCTGGAAATAGCCCGATTCGGTACTGTATTCACCGACGATCGTGAAGTCCTGAGAAAACGTGTCGACGGTGTAGCCGACAGGCTTATGGTCCTTGTTGATGCCGTGGTGTACGAGTGTCTTATTCTCAAGCGTCTCGATCACCTTGTGTCCGACCAGTTCCAAGCTGGTCGCGTCGAGATCCGCTAGTTCGTCGATCAAGTCCTTGACAACTCGCTTCTTGATAAGTTCGGACATCTCGTTCTCTCTCCGTCGATCCAGTCACGTGTTGAGTTTCAATATTAACCTTCCACCCGTGTCGTGTCGCGGCTTGGGATCCGCGAGGTGTCTCGAAACGGATATTCACTGATACCGAACGGCTGCTCCAGCCCACGAGTGATCCCCGATGGACGATCCGGGCCGGCCGTTTCGCATCCGATAGCCGCCTTTGAAACATCAACGGGTCGATCGGCAGTAACGGGTCGACAGCAGCCTTCTGACAGCCTCACCCAATGTCCGCTTACCAGCCTCTCCCTTAGCCACCCCTAATGAAAAATGGCCCACAAGTTCAAACACCTGTGAGCCATTCTCTACAAACAACAGTCGGCGTTCTAGGTAAGTTGGGCCCAAGAGCCACTTGCCTCACCCATCAACCAACAACCGCCCGCCCCGCCACCCCCACCATCTCACTCAACGCCAACACCTCCCCCGCCAGCTCCGCAGCCAGCGAAAAAACACTCTCCCGCTCCATCGGCTGCAAGCCGTTGGCCGAGCCATCAGCCACCACGAAATCGCTGGCCATCAACAACAACGCATGCAGCTGCGCAGCCTTCAATACCGCAAGGCTCAGGGGATTTTCATGTGGAAAGCGCGCAGTCAAGGACATGTCTGCGCCGTTGTGGTCGGCGGTGATGCCGTCTCGGGTGTGCTGGTGCATTGGGCGTTCTCGCAGGCTGAAATAAAGTGTCCGCCGGATGCCGGCGGTTCGTCCTTCGTATTCAGGCTGCTATTCCCGGTCGCCGCAGAAAGCGGCAACGACTGGAGTCTAGCTCCGAGTTGGCGTGCGATTTGATAACTTCTGTTACCGACCGCAGATTTTCTTGCGCCTCTGAACGACAGTTGATGAAGTCGGCTCGTTGCTGTGCGACCGCAGCTCTCCCGAGTGCGGAGCAACGTCGGGGGAAGGAAATCAGGCGCTCCACAAAGTGACCGCGTTCGTCATTCGCAATCGCCTTGCCCTCTCCCCCGGCCCCTCTCCCATTTCATGGGAGAGGGGAGCAAACCGGCAGTAATGCGAAGCCGGTCAGCCATCTGGAAACTGCCACGCAGCGCGGCGCGATGCCGTTGCAATGCCAGCTTCCAGCGCCACCGCCGCTACCTCAAGCCTTCCGATGCGCATCCTTATCCAGCTCACGTTCCGCCGCGTCGCCAGTGGCACCCTTGTAGTAAAGATGCACGCCGATGGCCAGCGAGTCGTGGCGGATTTCCTGCAGGGTCTTCCACGCCTTGTCGGGTTCCTTGAACACGAGGTAGTGCGCTTCCTGCGCGATCAGTTCGGCCGTCTGGTGCAGCCCGTGGTTGTGCAGCGCGCCGACCAGGGCGTCCAGGCTGCGGTGGGTGCGGGCGTCGGTGCGCGGGTAGAGCATGTGCAGGATGGCGACGTTCTTCTCGGCGACCAGCGCTGACAGGGCGACGACGATTTCCTGGTGGTTGAGCGCCGTGACCACGCGATCGGGGTCGCCGATGTGCCTGGAGAACAGGGCTTCGAGGATGGAACTCATGAATGCACTCCTTTGCTGCTGACTACTGGCTGGGGACGCGCGCCGGCCGGGCCGGCGCTGCTGCCTGGTTCCGTGGCCGTCGCCTTGTGGCGGCGGGGCGGAAGCCTGGCGGTTCACGAAATGTACGCCTGGGATTGACCTAGGGGAAACCCTGATTCAGTCAATACACTGTTCTGCAAAAGAAACAATGTGCGCGGAACCAAGCTGCATATGCACCAGTCACCGCGCGCCATCTCGTATGGGTTTAACGGATGAGGCGTATGCGCCGTGTACCGGGGCGGGCTCCGGGCTTGTATCCGTTTCTTACACGCGCCCGCGCCGGCCAGCCGGCCGTAGACTGGCGCGTCTAGCCAGCCCCCAACGCCGCCGCGCGGAAACTCCCTATAATCGAACGATCGTTCACATCCCGGGCGCCGGTCGCGGCGCCCGCCGTGGTTCAGGAGACACCATGCCCGCCGCCAGACAATTGCCGAAGGTCCTGCAGAACCTCGCCCTGCCCGTCATTGCTTCGCCGATGTTCATCGTCAGTTATCCGGAGCTGGTGCTGGCACAGTGCAAGGCGGGCATCGTCGGTTCCTTCCCCGCGCTGAACGCGCGCCCGGCGGAGGTGCTGGGCGACTGGCTGACGCAGATCGAGGAGGAACTGGCCAGCTTCCGCGCGGCCAACCCGGGCGCGCCGGTGGGGCCGGTGGCAGTGAACCAGATCGTGCATGCGTCCAACGTGCGGCTGGAGCATGACATCAAGGTCTGCGTGGACCACAAGGTGCCGATCTTCATCACCTCGCTGCGCGCGCCGCCCAGGGAGATGATCGACGCGGTGCACGGCTACGGCGGCATCGTGCTGCACGACGTGATCAGCATCCGCCATGCGCAGAAGGCCATCGAGGCCGGCGTGGATGGCCTGATCCTGGTGGCGGCCGGCGCGGGCGGGCACGCGGGCACTCTGTCGCCGTTCGCGCTGGTGGGCGAGGTGCGCAAGATCTTCGACGGCGTGATCGCGCTGTCGGGGTCGATCGCCACCGGCGAGGCGGTGCTGGCCGCGCAGGCGATGGGCGCGGACTTTGCCTACGTGGGCACGCGCTTCATCGCCTCGCAGGAGGCGCACGCGAGCGAGCAGTACAAGCAGTCGATCACCACGTCGGCCGCGGCGGACATCATCTACACCAACCTGTTCACCGGCGTGCACGGCAACTACATCCGCGAGAGCATCGTGGCGTCCGGGCTGGACCCGGAGAACCTGCCGGAAGCGGACAAGAGCAAGATGGATTTCTCCAGCGGCGCGTCCAAGGCGAAGGCGTGGAAGGACGTGTGGGGCGCGGGCCAGGGCGTGGGCCAGATCCACGATGTCCCGGCCGCCGGCGAGATCGTGGCGCGCATGAAGGCCGAGTACGACGCGGCGCGCGCGCGCCTGGGGCTGGCGGTCTGAGCGCGAAGCGGCCGCCCGCCGGCTCCGGCACCAACGCCGACGCAGACACTGACGCCGGCGCCAATGCCGGTACCGGCGCCGCCGTGCGCAGCCACCGCGAGCGGGTGCTGCGCGCGCTGTTCGTCGCGCTCGGCGCGCTCAGCCTGCTGCTGGGCATCGTCGGCATCTTCCTGCCGGTGCTGCCGACCACGCCGTTCGTGCTGCTGGCCGCGGCGTGCTTCGCGCGCGGCTCGGAGCGTTTTCATGCGCGGCTGCTGGCGCATCCGCGGCTGGGGCCGCTGGTGCATGACTGGCAGCAGCACCACAGCGTGCCGCTGCGCGCCAAGTGGCTGGCCATCGGCACCATGTGGCCGTCGATGGGCGCCACGGCGTGGCTGCTGCGCGAGCGCCCGTTCATCTCGGTTGCCTTGCTGGCCTGCGCGGCGGCCGTGACCGCGTGGCTGCTGTGGCTGCCGACGCGCCCGCGCGGCGGCTATCCGCCGTCCGCCACGGACGGCGAGGCCTGAGCGGCCGGCTCAGGCCGCTTCGTTTGCCCGCGCGGCCACCGCCAGCGCGCGCGCCTTGTACCAGCCGAAGTAAGCCACCGTCAGCACCGCCAGGAACGGCACGCCGAACACCAGCGTCATGCGGAATGCCTGCGTGAACGCCGTGGTGAGCATCACGGCCAGCATCAGCCCCGCGCCGAGCAGCGTGAGCACCGGAAAGCCCCACATGCGAAAGCGCAGCGGCGCGCCGCCCCGGGCGCGCCACGCGCGGCGGAAGAAGTAGTGGGTGACGAAGATCATCATCCACGTGAACAGCGCGCCGAACATCGACACGGCCATCATGATGGTGAACGAGGCGTCGGGATAGAAGATGCTCACCAGCGTGGCGATGGCGATGCCGCCGGTGGACAGCAGCAGCGCCGGCAGCGGCACGCCGCGCGCGCTGAGCTGGCCGAGCGGCCGCGGCGCGTAGCCGGCGCGAGAGAGGCTGAACATCATGCGCGTGGTGATGTAGAGCTGGCTGATCATGGCCGACAGCGCGGCGATCAGCACCACGAAGTTGATGACGCCGGCCGCGCCGGGAATGCGGATGGCTTCCATGACCTTGACGAAGGGGCTCTGGTCATGGCCGGCGGCCGTCCACGGCACGATGGCGAGCATCAGCGCGAGCGTGAGCAGGTAGAACAGCACCAGCCGCAGCATGGTGGAGCGGAACGCGCGCATGACGGCGCGCTCCGGGTCCTGCGCCTCGCCGGCGGCCACGGCGATCATCTCGATGCTCAGGTAGCTGAAGATGGAGACGATCACCGCCACCCACGTGCCGCCGATGCCGTTGGGAAAGAAGCCGCCGTGCGCGGTGTAGTGGTGGAAGCCGGCCTGCCGCGCACCGTCGCCGACCAGCGTGGGCGCGCCGAAGACTACGTAGGCGCCGAGCAGGATGAAGCCGACGATGGCGGTGATCTTGATGACCGAGAACCAGTACTCCACCGCGCCGAAGATGTTGACGCTCAGCGCGTTGACCAGCACCAGCGCGCCCGAGAACGACACGATCCAGAACCAGCCCGGCACCGCCGGCAGCCAGTACTTCATGTAGAGCGCGGTGGCCGTGACCTCGGCGCCGACCGCCAGCACGATGCAGGCCCAGTAGGCATAGCGCACCAGGAAGCCGGCCAGCGGGCCGATGTAGTGCTCGGCATAGGCGCCGAACGAGCCGGAGGTCGGGTGCGCGACCGTCATCTCGGCCAGGCAGCCCATCAGCAGCAGCGCGATGCACGCGCCGATGGCGTAGCTCACCAGCACGCTCGGGCCGGCAAAGCCGATGGCGAAACCGCTGCCGAGGAACAGCCCGGTGCCGACCGCGCCGCCGATGGCGATCATGGTCATCTGGCTGGCGCTGAGGCTGCGCCGCAGCCCTTTCTCGCGCTCGACGATCTGCTGGAACTGCTGCGGGGGATTTGTCATGGCTTGTCTCCTTCTGGTGCTGGGTGCTCCGCGTGGTCCCCCGCTCGGGACCGGGGGGCTGGATGATGCAGGGCGCCGCGGCTCAGAACACGTGGCGGATGCCGAGCGCCACGCCGGTCTGGCTGCCGCGCCCCGGCAGTTCCGTGGCGGCGCCGCCGCTGACGACGTTGTGGTCCACCGTGCCATACAACTGCGTGCGCCGCGACAGCGCGTACTCGGCCAGCGCCACGCCCGTGTAGCGCCTGCCGCCGTTGCCGGCGATGCCGTTGGCGCTGCGGATGCGGTCGTAGTAGAAGACGGCGGTCAGCGTAAGCGCCGGCGCCATCTGATAAGCGAGGCCGGCGTACACGGTGTCGTCCCGGCGCGGGTTGGCCGTGAAGGTGCCGTGGGCGACGGTGCGGGCGGCGTCGTTGAGCGCGGCGTCGAGCGAGCCGGTGGCGTCCCGGCCGCCGAGGTAGCCGAGGAAATACCTGCCGGCGCCCGCCGCGTAGCGCGCGGCCGCGCCCCACATGCGCTGCGTGTTGCTGGCGGCGTCGCGCGTCTCCTGGTACACGCCGCCCACGCTGACGGCACCGGCGGTGTAGGCGGCGCGCGCGCCCCAGTACGCGTTGCGGCCCACGCTGCCGGGCTGCTCGCCGAAGCCGTAGCTGGCGCCCACGTTGAGGCCGCCGAAGGTGCCGTCATAGCTGG
>NZ_AQPL01000590.1:0-1261 GCF_000395345.1 Cupriavidus sp. WS
CACGTTGAGGCCGCCGAAGGTGCCGTCATAGCTGGCGGCGTTGTCGATGCGGCCGGCGGTGATGAAGTACGGCCAGTAGTTGGCGGTGTAGTTGGCGATGGTGAGCGGGTCGAAGTCGCCGAACAGGTTGAAGCCTTCGGTGGACTGGCGGCCGAGCCGCAGCGTGCCGAGGCGGCCGGACAGGCCGACGTAGGCGTAGCGGCCGAACAGCCGGCCGTTCTGGTTGGTGTGGCCGGTCTGCGGGTCGAAGCCGTTTTCCAGGCGGAAGATGGCCTTGAGGCCAGCGCCCAGCGCTTCCTCGCCGCGCAGGCCGAAGCGGCTGTTGGTCACGGCGCCGTTGGCCAGCGCGATGTCGTGGTCGTTGGCGGCGTTGGCGTGGGTGGTGAAGCGCAGGCTCTGGTCGACGATGCCGTAGAGCGTGGCCGAGCCTTGTGCGCTGGCGCCGCCCGCGGCGAGCATGCCCGCCAATAGCGCGGGTCGGAATTTTCTCATTAATGCGTCTCCTCTCTTTTTTGTTTTTCCGGCTCCGCGCGCCTCGCAGCGAACGGACCAGCCTGATGCGCGGCACTGCATGCCAGCCAGTGCTTTTACGCTCAGGGAGAGGTATATTAACAAACAGATAATTGAATTTTCTTCGACTTTTTACCGCATCAAATCGTTTTGCGCTGCATTTATTTCGCCAAATAGCGATTTCGCGGTTAAATATTCAGAATGAAACTTGACCTGATCGATGTCCGCATCCTGCGCCACCTGACCCGCGACGGAAAAACCACCAACCAGGAACTGGCCGAGGCAGTGAACCTGTCCGCCTCGGCATGCTTCCGGCGGGTGAAGCTACTGGAAGAAGCCGGCGTGATCGCCGGCTACCGCTGCGTGCTCGACGCCAAGGCGCTGGGCATGGAGTTCGAGGCACTGGTGCAGGTGTCGATGCGCACCGACGTGGAGCGCTGGCACGAGAACTTCGTGCAGGCCTTGAACGACTGGCCGGAGGTAGTGACCGCACGGATCGTGTCGGGGCCTTCCAATTATGTGTTGACTGTGCGGGCACGGAGTTTAGAGCATTATTCTGAGTTTGTTGTCGATCGGTTGCATAAGGCGCCGGGGGTGATGGCTATTAATTCTCATATTGTTTTGGCTACAGTTAAGAGGACGGGGTCTGTTCTTGATATCCTGGAGATTTGATCTTTCCCTAGGAAAAAACTTAAATTCAACGGCCTAATGTCAAGATCAAAATCAAATTCAAAGTCAAAGTCAAAGGCTT
>NZ_AQPL01000591.1:0-6395 GCF_000395345.1 Cupriavidus sp. WS
CGCTTCTCGGTGGCGCAGGTCTGGTCGTAGATCAGGATCGTGCAGCCGGGCACTTCGCGCAGCTCGCGCTGGATCTTGTCGAGCGCGTCGCGGTGGTGCACTTCCACGCCTTGCGGCAGCCGGATGGCGCCGGTGTATTTTTCCGGCTCGTCGGTGACGATGACGATCTTCCTGGCGCCTTCGGCCGCGACCTGGTTGGCCACGTCCTGCACCGACAGCTTGCCGTCGATGGGCTGGCCGCCGGTCATGGCGACCGCGTCGTTGTAGAGGATCTTGTAGGTGATGTTGACGTTGGCCGCGATCGCCGCGCGGATCGCCAGCAGGCCGGAGTGGAAGTAGGTGCCGTCGCCGAGGTTGGCGAACACGTGCTTGTCGCCGGCGAACGGCATCTGCCCGATCCACGCCGCGCCCTCGCCGCCCATCTGGCTGAAGGTGCTGGTGTTGCGGTCCATCCACACCGTCATGTAGTGGCAGCCGATGCCGGCCATCGCGCGCGAGCCTTCGGGCACGTTGGTCGAGGTGTTGTGCGGGCAGCCCGAGCAGAACCACGGCTTGCGCTCGGCCGCCACGCGCGGCACCGCCAGGCTCTTTTCCTTGGCGTCGATCACCGCGATGCGCGCGGCGATGCGCGCGCGCACGTCGGACGGCAGCTCGAACTTGTCGAGCCGCGTGGCGATGGCGCGCGCGATGATGGCCGGCGACAGCTCGTAGTGCGCCGGCAGCAGCCAGTTGCTCTGCGGGATCGACCATTCGCCGCCGGCGTTGTCCTTCTCGTCGAACTTGCCGTAGACCTTGGGGCGCACGTCGTCGCGCCAGTTGTACAGCTCTTCCTTGAGCGCGTACTCCATGATCTGGCGCTTTTCCTCGACCACCAGGATTTCCTGCAGCCCCTCGGCGAACGCGCGCGCGCCGTGCGCCTCGAGCGGCCACACGCAGCCCACCTTGTACAGGCGGATGCCGATGCGCGCGCAGGTCTGCTCGTCCAGGCCCAGGTCGCACAGCGCCTGGCGCGTGTCGAGGTAGGCCTTGCCGGCGGTCATGATGCCGAAGCGCGCGTGCGGCGAATCGATCTCGATGCGGTCGATCCGGTTGGCGCGCACGTAGGCCAGCCCGGCGTACCACTTGTAGTCGAGCAGGCGCGCTTCCTGTTCCAGCGGCGGGTCCGGCCAGCGGATGTTGAGGCCGCCCGGCGGCAGCGCGAAATCCTCGGGCAGCACGATGCGCACGCGGTGCGGGTCGAGCGCCACCGAGGCCGACGATTCCACCACGTCGGTCACGCATTTCATGGCCACCCATAGCCCCGAGTAGCGGCTCATGGCCCAGCCGTGCAGGCCGTAGTCGAGGTATTCCTGCACGTTGGACGGATACAGCACCGGCAGGCCGCAGGCCTTGAAGATGTGCTCGGACTGGTGCGCCAGCGTGGAGGACTTGGCGGCGTGGTCGTCGCCCGCCAGCACGAGCACGCCGCCGTGCTTCGAGGAGCCGGCCGAGTTGGCGTGCTTGAACACGTCGCCGGTGCGGTCCACGCCCGGCCCCTTGCCGTACCACATGCCGAACACGCCGTCGAACTTCGCGTCCGGGTACATGTTGACCTGCTGCGAGCCCCACACCGAGGTGGCCGCGAGGTCTTCGTTCAGGCCGGCCTGGAACACGATGTCGTGCGCGGCCAGGTGCGCCTTGGCCTTCCACAGCGACTGGTCCAGCGCACCCAGCGGCGAGCCGCGGTAGCCCGAGATGAAGCCGGCGGTATTGAGGCCGGCGGCGCGGTCGCGCTCGCGCTGGAGCATCGGCAGGCGCACCAGCGCCTGCGTGCCGCTGATGTAGATGCGGCCGCTTTCCAGCGTGTATTTGTCGTCCAGGGAAACGTTCTCGAGCGCGCGGCGGATGGCGTCGCTGACCGGCGGAGTCAAGGGGGCATTCATGGGTGCTCCTCTATGGGGAATGCAGTCGGGATCGCCGACTCACTTCAGTTGTGGGCGGCCGCCCGCCGCCTCTTGTGAAGGCGTGGAACGACCGTGTCTCTTCGCAGCATGGTAGCACCGGCCCAAAAGGCGCGGCACCTTGCGTCGCAGCAAAAAATGCGCCCGTCGCCGGCGCGCTTTGCGGTGCCGTCACGGCTTCGCGTGTACACTGCGCTGCAAACAGCTTGCACAACGAACGGGCAGATGCGGATCGTGCGCCATATCCTGCGGGAGCGCGCCGCGGTGCAGCCGCCCCACCCGAGGCCGACCGGCCTCCAGGACCCTAAATGACCATTTCCTCCCGCCAGGGCACCGCGACCCTGGCCGTGCTGATCGACGCCGACAACGCGGCGCCCGCCATCGTAGAAGGCCTGCTGGCCGAAGTCGCCAAGTACGGCGTGGCCGCCGTCAAGCGCATCTACGGCGACTGGACCAAGCCCAACCTCGCCGGCTGGAAGGAGCGCCTGCTCTCGCACTCGATCCAGCCGATCCAGCAGTTCCGCTACACGGTGGGCAAGAACGCCACCGACAGCGCGATGATCATCGACGCGATGGACCTGCTGTACACGGGCCGCTTCGACGGCTTCTGCATCGTCTCCAGCGACAGCGACTTCACCCGCCTGGCCTCGCGCATCCGCGAGCAGGGCCTGACCGTGTACGGCTTCGGCGAGCGCAAGACGCCCAAGCCCTTCGTCACCGCCTGCGACAAGTTCATCTTCGCCGACGTGCTGCGCGCCGCCGACAGCGATGCCGACACCGACGCGGAAGCCGACGGCGTGGCCGCGCCCGCGCGCAAGCGCAACAGCGGCGAGCTGCGCCAGGACTCGCGCCTGGTGCGCCTGCTGCAGAACGCCGCGCAGGCCGTGTCCGACGAAGAAGGCTGGTCCACGCTGGGCAGCATGGGCACCCACATCGCCAAGCAGGCGCCGGAATTCGACTCGCGCAACTACGGCTACGGCAAGCTCTCCGAGCTGGTGGCGGCCACCGGCCTGTTCGAGGTCGAGACGCGCAACGGCGGCAACAACAAGACGCTGTGGGTGCGCCTCAAGCGCCGCGCGAAGGCGGGCGAGGGCGAGAACCGCCCCGCCGAGAACCGCCCGGCGGAAGCGCGCCAGCCGGAGAACCGCCAGGATGGCCGCCCGGCCGAAGGGCGTGACAATCGGGACAATCGAGAGCACCGCGACAACCGGGATAGCCGGGACAATCGCGAAAGCCGTGAAGGCCGGGACAACCGCCAGGGCGAGAACCGCCAGCCGGAAAATCGCCAGCCGGAAAGCCGCCCGGCAGAGAATCGCCCGGTGGAGAATCGCCCGGTGGAAAGCCGGGAGAACCGAGAAAACCGGGACAATCGCGACAACCGTGAAAACCGCGGCGAAGCGCGCCAGGGCGAGAACCGCGACCATCGCGAGAATCGCGAGAATCGTGAAAACCGCGAGGGCCGCCAGGGCGAGGGCCGCGACAATCGCGATAACCGTGACAACCGCGAAGCGCGCGACAACCGCGACAACCGCGACGGACGCGAAGGCCGCCGTGGCGACAACCGGCGCGGCGAAGGCCGCCAGGGTGCCCAGCAGCCGCACGGCGCCCGGCCGGCGCAGGCGCAGCAGCAGCCCGCGCTGCCGATCCAGCCCGCGCCGCGGCCCGGCTTCGCCGCCGAGGAGCACGAGGAAGACGAAGTCCCGTCGTTCGTGGTCGATCCGCTGGACGCGCTCGGCATGGCGGATGACGATTTCGACGATGCCGACCCGCAGGCGGACGCCGACGCGGACGGCGCCGCCGCTGCCGACGGCGCGCGCCGCCGCAAGCCGCCCCGTCCCGAGGTCACGCTGAGCGAAACCCCGTGGCCGATGGACCGCTCGATCTTCGTCGCGCCCGCCGCGACGGTGATCGCGCCCGTGGTCGAGGAGCCGGTCGCGGTGATCGAGCCGGTCCGGCCGGTCCGGTCGGCCGAGCCCGTCGAAGTGAGCGGCGAGGCCGAGGCAGCCGCGCCGGCGCCGCAGGCCGAGGCGGTCGAGGAGGTCGAAGAGGTGGCGGCCGTGGCAGCGGCGCCGGTGGCGCAACCCGCCGCCGCGGCACAGGTTGCCGAGGCCGGGGAGGCCGTCGAAGAAGCCGCCGAAGAAGCCGCCGAAGAAGCGCCGGCGGCCGAACCGAAGGCCAAGCCCAAGGCCAAAGCCAAGCCCAAGGCACCGGCCAAGAAGGCCGCCGCGCCCGCCAAGAAGGCGCCGGCTGCGAAGAAGGCCGCGCCCGCCAAGACGGCCGCGCCTGCCAAGACGGCCGCCAAGAAAGCCGCCGAACCGGCAGCCAAGAAGGCCCCGGCCAAGCGCGCACCGAAGAAGACCGCCAAGGCCGCCGAATAAGCGGTCCCGCACCACCCCTGTCGGAAAAAACGGCGCCGCAAGGCGCCGTTTTACGTTGTGGACAAGGCCGGCCCGCTACCGCACCAGCTGGTTGATCTCGATGATCGGCATCAGCACCGCCAGCACGATCAGCAGCACCACCACGCCCATGCTCAGGATCAGCAGCGGCTCCAGCAGGCTGGTGAGGAACATCGTGCGCCGCTCCAGTTCCTGGCCTTCGCCCTCGGCCGCGCGCTCGAGCATGATCGGCAGGTTGCCGGTGGCCTCGCCCGAGCGGATCAGGTGCACCAGCACCGGCGGGAACTGGTTCTGCGCGGCCAGCGCGCGCGCCAGCGAGGCGCCTTCGCGCACGCGCGTGGTGGCGTCGTCCACGTTGTCCTTGAGCGCCACGTTGGTCAGCGTCTCGCCGGCGGCCTGCAGGCTGCGCAGGATGGGCACGCCGGCCGACACCAGGATGGCCAGCGTGCTGGCGAAGCGCGCGGTGTCGTAGCCGCGGATCAGCTTGCCCACCAGCGGCGCGGTCAGCAGCCAGCGGTGCCACGACAGCCGCACGCCGGGCTGGCGCAGCAGGCTGCGGATGCCGAGCGACACCGCGACGATGAAGGCCAGCGCGGCCCACCACCAGTTGCGCACGAAATCCGACAGCGCCAGCATGATGATGGTCAGCGTGGGCAGCTTCTGCTTGGTGTTGGCGAACACGCTCACCACCTGCGGCACCACGTAGGAGAGCAGGAAGATCACGATGGCGAACGCGACCACGGTGACGATGGCCGGGTAGGTGAAGGCCAGCCGGATCTTGGCGGTCAGCGTGTTGCGCGTCTCGATGTAGTCGGCCAGCTTTTCCAGCACCAGGCCGAGGTGGCCGGAGTGCTCGCCGGCAGAGACCAGCGCGCGGTAGATGTCGGGGAAGTCGCGCGGATGCTGCTGCAGCGCCAGCGACAGCGAACTGCCGCCCATCACCTCGGCGCGGATGCCGGCCAGCAGCTCGTGCACGTAGCGGCGCTCGGCCTGGTCGGCCAGCGCGGCCAGCGCCTCGTCCAGCGGCAGGCCGGCCACGATCAGGCTGGCGAGCTGGCGCGTGAACAGTGCCTGCTCCTGGGTGGACAGGCGCCGCACGAAGGACGCCGTGCTGCTCTTCTGCACGCCGCCCGCGCCGGCCAGCGGATCCACGTTGAGCGGCGTGAGGCCGCGCGCGCGCAACTGGCCGCGCGCCTGCTTGGGACTGTCGGCCTCGATCACGCCGCGGTCGGTCTTGCCGGCGGCGTCGACGGCCTCGTAACGGTAGGCGGGCATGGCTGGTTTCCGTGTCCGGGCTAGTCGCGCGTCACGCGCAGCACTTCTTCCAGCGCGGTGGCGCCGCTGTCGATCCAGCGCTGCGCGTCGCCGCGCATGGTGTGCATGCCGCGCGCCAGCGCCGCCTGCTTGATCTCGGATTCGGGCGACTGGCGGTGGATCATGGTGCGGATCTCGTCGTCGACGGTGAGCAGCTCGTACACGCCCATGCGGCCCTGGTAGCCGGAGTGGCCGCACTTGTCGCAGCCCACCGCGTGCCACACGCGCTGCAGCGGCTTGCCCTGCGCGAGCAGGGCGCCGGCTTCCTCGGGCGTGACTTCGATCACTTCCTCGCGCTTGCAGTGCGCGCACAGGCGGCGTACCAGCCGCTGCGCCAGCACGCCGAGCAGCGACGACGACAGCAGGAACGGCTCGATGCCCATGTCGACCAGCCGCGTCACCGCGGAAGCCGAATCGTTGGTGTGCAGCGTGGCCAGCACGAGGTGGCCGGTGAGCGAGGCCTGCACCGCGATCTGCGCGGTCTCGAGGTCGCGGATCTCGCCGATCATCACCACGTCCGGGTCCTGGCGCAGGATGGCCCGCAGCGCCTTGCCGAAGGTCATGTCGATGCGCGGGTTGACCTGGGTCTGGCCGATGCCGTCGAGGTCGTACTCGATCGGGTCCTCCACCGTCATGATGTTGGTGGTGCGCGAATCGAGCCGCGACAGCGCGGCGTACAGCGTGGTGGTCTTGCCCGAGCCGGTCGGGCCCGTGACCAGCACGATGCCGTGCGGCTGGCGGATCA
>NZ_AQPL01000592.1:0-2695 GCF_000395345.1 Cupriavidus sp. WS
CGGCCGGCCCGGGCGGGCGCCCAGCAGGCTGGCCTTGACCGGCGCCAGCGGCGGCGCGCCGTTGGCCTCGCCGCGCGGCAGGTCGCGCCAGGCCTCGTGGCGGGCGCCGGGCGGCACGCGCTGGCCCTGCACGAAGGCGCGCGCCGGCATGCCGGTGATGGCGCCCGGCACGTCGCGGTTGGCATAGGCGCCGCGCGCGCGGTCGTTGGCGAACTCGCGGTTGACGGTGAAGCGGTTGACGCGGCCGAGGTAGGCGGCGCTGGCGCCGTAGGCCGGCCGGTAGCTTTCATGCGGGCCGAGCGGATACCAGGCCACGCCGGGGCCGCCACGGCCGCCGCCGACGAAGCCCACCAGCGCGGGCGCGTACACCGGGCGCACCGCGCGCGGCCCCGGCATCCAGCCCCAGCGGCTGCCGATGCGGGCCCAGCGGCCATAGTGGAACGGCGCGAAGCCCCACGGCGCGTCGTCGCACCAGGTCCAGCCCCACGGCGCCACCCAGGCCCACGAGCCGGTGCTGTACGGCGCCCAGTCGGCCGCCACCACGCGCGGGAACCACACCGCGCCGTAGCCGGGGTCTTCCTGCCAGTCGCCGTAGCCGTCCAGCGCGGCGTAGCCGGTCATCTCGGGCGGCACGTACATGGCCGAGGGCGAGGCATCCTCGCGCGCGTCGCGCGCCGTGGTCCAGCGGTCGAACTCGTCCTCGGGCGGATTGAAGGCGGTGCCGGCCTCGGCCAGGTCGCTGCCGGCGAAGCGGATCTGCTCGCCGCGGCGCATCTCGCGCGAGCGGCTCTCGCCGTACACCACGGCCGAGCCGTGGTGCATCGTGACCACGGTGGCGCTGCCGTCGGCGGCCACGTCAAGGCGGTAGTCGCCGGGCTCGCGCGGCACGAAGGCGAGGTTGGGCGTGTCGATCTCGACCGGCTGGTCGGGCGGCAGCGCGCGCACCCGCAGTTGCAGCGTGCCCTGGGTCAGCTTGACCTGGGTGGCGCTGTCGTCGAGGTTGAGCACCGTCGCCGCGGTGGCGCCGCCGAGCCGGATCGCGGTGGAGCCGGCATGCAGTTCGGCGCGCCCGCCGTTGTCGACCCACAGGCGGTCGCCGGTGGTGATGGGCCGGTTGAGCGCGGCCTGGGCCCAGTCGTCGGAGCCGGCGGGCGCCAGGCTCAGGCTGCCGGCGGCGTCGGTGATGGTGGCGATGCGGTCGGAGGGATCGGCGGACTGCGCCAGCGCCGGCGCCAGCCAGGTGGCGCAAGCGATACCGATGGCCAGGAGCAGGGCCCGGGCGCCGGGGCCAAGCCTGCGGGCAGGAAACATGGAATTACCTCGTCGATGCGAAGGGCGGCGGGCCGGTGCCGGCTGTCCCTGTTGTCACGATACTGCGCCTGGCGGCAACCCGCCGGCGCGGCGCATCTGACTTTGTAAGCACATATTTCCCCGCGGCGGCCAACGCGCCGCGCGCGCGGCCCGGCGGCGGGCGCGGGGAGCGGACCGGCGCCGCCGGGACGGGCGGCGGCCGGACAAAGCCGGAAACAAATTATCGCAGGGTGGCGGGGCGGGCGAACGGAAGGGGAGAAAGGACGGGACGGGACGCGGCGCGGTCCGGCGCCGGTTCAGCGCGCCTGCAGGAACTCGGTGAACTTGTCGGCCGACATCGGGCGGCCGTACAGGTAGCCCTGCACCTCGTGGCAGCCGTTGTCGCGCAGGAAGTCGCGCTGCTCCACGGTTTCCACGCCCTCGGCCACCACGCCGATGCCGAGCGTGGTGCCCACGTTGACCACGGCGCGCACGATGGCCGCGTCGACCGGGCTCTGGGTGACGTTGCGGATGAAGGACTGGTCGATCTTGATACGGTCGACCGGGAAGGTCTTGAGGAAGCTCAGCGACGCATAGCCGGTGCCGAAGTCGTCGCAGGTCAGGGTCACGCCGTCGCGGCGCAGCGTCTGCAGCTGGCCGGAGAACTCGTCGCCCTGCTGCAGCGCGATGGTCTCGGTGATCTCCAGCTCCAGCCGCTCGGGCGCCAGCGCCAGCTCGCGCAGCACGTGGCGCACCTCGGTCAGCAGGCGGCTTTCGCTCAGTTGCGCGGCGAACAGGTTGATGGCCACGCGCGGCGCGTCGGCGAACTCCAGCGACCACATGCGCGCCTGCGCGCAGGCGGTATGGAGCAGCCACACGCCGACGTCGGCCGCCACGCTGCTGGCGGCCAGCGCGTCGATGAAGCTGGCCGGCGTGAGCAGGCCCTGGGTGGGATGGCGCCAGCGCATCAGGGCCTCGGCACCGACCACGCGGCCGTCGCGCAGGTCGATCTGCGGCTGGTACAGGAGTTCGAACTGGCGTTGCGCGTAAGCGTCGCGCAGCGCCTGCACCAGCGACAGGCGGGTGGTCACGTCGGTGCGCATCTGCGGCTTGAAGAAGCGGATGGTGCGCCCGCCGTCACGCTTGGCCCGGCCCAGCGCGAGGCTGGCCGAGGCCAGCGCGTCGGAGGCGTTGTCGCCGCCGCCCGGCATCACGCAGGCGCCCAGGCTGGCCAGCACGTGGTGGCGGCGGTTGCCGTACTCGTGGGGCTCGGACTGCAGGGACAGGATGGCGGCGCTGACGTGGCGCACCAGGGTGGGATCGGCGATGGACGGCAGCAGCACGGCGAACTCGTCGCCGCCGACCCGCCCGAGCACGGCGTCGCGCGGCGAGGCGTCGCGCAGGC
>NZ_AQPL01000593.1:0-3652 GCF_000395345.1 Cupriavidus sp. WS
CCCGCCCGAGCACGGCGTCGCGCGGCGAGGCGTCGCGCAGGCGGCGGGCCACCCGGCGCAGGATCTCGTCGCCCTCGGCATGGCCGTGCATGTCGTTGAAGGCGCGGAAATCGTCGATGCCGAGCAGCAAAAGCGCGCAGCGGGGGGCAGCCTCCGTGCGCAGGCGGTCTTCCAGCGTATTCAAGAATGCCTGGCGCGCGGCTACGCCGGTCAACGGATCGATGTCCGCGCTCGGCGAGGCGCCGGCCTTCGCCTCTGACCTGGCCACCATCCCTGCCCTGTTCGTGATTGTCGACATCGGTCCGATCTGTCTATTTGGCAAGTGTGACTAAAACCAGGAAAAAATCAAGCCGCGTCAAACCATGATATTGCGATATGTTGCGGGACGACAAATAGCATAATCGCAAAACGCTACCCCCCGCTGGCGCCATTGAAATGGCCGCACCCTTCCAGTACCCTACGCCAGCAAAGGCGTGCCTCCCCGCGTGCCACCCCGTGCCACCCCGGCACCCGCTCCGTTAGTGCCCGCTCTCATCTCATGACCCGCCAGCCCTGCTGATTCGCGCCATGCGCGCCGGTGCCACCCGCCCTGACGCTGCCCGCCGCCCTTCCAGCAAAGAAAATACAAAAAACATCAAATGGGAAAAAGCTCCGCGACCCTCTGGACCATCCGCACGCGCATCCTGGCCAGCTTTGCCATGATCCTGGCGGTCATTTTGCTGACCTTCGTGGTCGCCTACGGCCGCCTGTCGGCCATCGAAGCCCACGCCACCGCGATGCGCGACGACGCGCTGCCGGGGCTGTACGCCAGCACCGCCATGCGCGGCGCGTGGGGCGAGCGCTACGTGCTGGCGTGGCAGAGCGTCACCGCCACCAGCGAAGCGGAGCGCCGCCGGTACGACGAGGCCAACGCGGCCCTGCGCACGCGCCTCGACGAGCTCGAGCAGCGCTACGCCAATTCGATCCGCCGCGCCGACGACCGCCAGCGCTTCGACAGGTACAAGGTGATCCGCCGCCAGTACGACGAGCTGTCGGCGCCGGTGTTCGCCGCCCGCGCCACGGAGGCGGCCGCGATGGAGGCCCGCCTGAGCGGCCCCGTCCATGCCGCCTGGAACGAAGGCCGGGCCGCCTTGCAGACCCTGCTCGACGACAACGACAAGGTCGCCGCCGAGGGCGCCACCACCATCAACAGCGCGGTCGAGACCGCCAAGATCAGCATCGAGATCTCGCTGATCGCCGCCCTGGCGGGGTCGCTGGTGGCCGGCTACCTGCTGTTCCGCTCGATCACCGTGCCGATGCGCTCGATCGTGCAGCTGCTGGCCGGCATGCGCGGCGGCGACCTGCGCCAGCGCCTGTCGCTCCGCCGCAAGGACGAGTTCCTGGAGATCGAGCAGGGCTTCAACCAGATGACCGGCGAGCTGACCGGGCTGGTCGGGCAGGCCCAGCGCTCGGCCATCCAGGTCACCACCTCGGTCAACGAGATCGCCGCCACCGCGCGCCAGCAGCAGGCCACCGCCACCGAGACCGCGGCCACCACCACCGAGATCGGCGCCACCTCGCGCGAGATCTCCGCCACCTCGCGCGACCTGGTGCGCACCATGATCGAGGTCTCCAGCGCAGCCGAGCAGACCGCCGGGCTGGCCGGCACCGGCCAGGTCAGCCTGTCGCGCATGGAGACGACCATGCATCACGTGATGGAGGCCGCCGGCTCGGTCAACGCCAAGCTGGCCACCCTGAACGAAAAGGCCGGCAACATCAACCAGGTGGTCACGACCATCGCCAAGGTGGCCGACCAGACCAACCTGCTTTCGCTCAACGCCGCCATCGAGGCCGAGAAGGCCGGCGAGTACGGCCGCGGCTTCTCGGTGGTGGCCACCGAGATCCGCCGCCTGGCCGACCAGACCGCCGTGGCCACCTACGACATCGAGCAGATGGTGCGCGAGATCCAGTCCGCGGTGGCCGCCGGCGTGATGGGCATGGACAAGTTCGCCGAGGAAGTGCGGCGCGGCATGTCCGAGGTGACGCAGGTGGGCGACCAGCTTTCGCAGATCATCGGCCAGGTGCAGACGCTGGCGCCGCGCGTGCAGATGGTCAACGAGGGCATGCAGGCCCAGGCCGGCGGCGCCGAGCAGATCAACCAGGCGCTGATGCAGCTCTCCGAGGCGGCCCAGCAGACCGTGGAGTCGCTGCGCCAGTCGAGCCAGGCCATCGACGAGCTGACGCTGGTGGCCAACGACCTGCGCGCCGGCGTGTCGCGCTTCAAGGTCTGAGGCGCGCGGGCGCCGGCCATCTGCCATGAAACTCTTCCTGCTGTTCCGCATCGGCCCCGACCACTACGCGCTCGACGCCAGCGAAATCGAGGAAGTGCTGCCGCTGACCCGGCTCAAGCAGCTGCCCGAGGCGCCGCCGTGGGTCAGCGGGCTGCTGGCGCGCCGCGGCGAGGTGGTGCCCGTGATCGACGTCAACGCGCTGGCCACCGGCATCCCGGCGGCCAGCCGCACCAGCACGCGCACGGTGCTGGTGCGCTACCGCCGCCACGCGGACGCGCCGGCGCGCCTGCTCGGCCTGCGCCTCGAATACGCCACCGAGACCTTGCGCTGCGAGCCCGCCGAGTTCGCCGACAGCGGCCTGGACGCCGCGCCGGCGCGCTACCTGGGCCCCGTGCGCAACGGCCCGCAGGGGCTGGTGCAGTGGGTCAGGATCGGCGCGCTGCTGCCCGATGACGTGCACGCCCGCCTGTTCCCCGGGGCGGCGCCATGACCACGGCCAGCCACATCGAGGCGCTGCTCAAGGAGCGCATCGGCCTGGACGCCAGCACGGTGGGCACCGGCATGATCGAGCGCGCGGTGCGCGAGCGCCTGGCCACGTCCGCCGCGCCCGACCACCATGCCTACTGGAACCTGCTGCACTCGCACCCGGACGAGCTCCAGGCGCTGATCGAGGCGGTGGTGGTGCCCGAGACCTGGTTCTTCCGCCACCGCGAGGCGCTGATGGCGCTCGGCCGCTTCGCCGCCATGCGCGTGTTCGGCGACGCCCGCGGGCATGCCGGCGAGGGGCCGCTGCGCATCCTCAGCGTGCCGTGCTCGACCGGCGAGGAGCCCTACTCGATCGTGATGGCGCTGCTCGACGCCGGCGTGCCGGAGCAGCGCTTCCAGGTCGACGCCATCGACATCAGCGCGCGCGCGCTCGAACGCGCGCGCCTGGGCCACTACGGCAGCAACTCGTTCCGCGGCGGGCAGCTCGACTTCCGCGACCGGCATTTCACCGCCGCGCCGGGCGGCTACGCGCTCAAGCCCAATGTGCTGGCCAAGGTGCGGCTGCTGCGCGGCAACCTGCTCGACCCGGCCCTGATGGCGGCCGAAGCCCCCTACCATTTCGTGTTCTGCCGCAACCTGCTGATCTATTTCGACCCGCCCACGCAGCAGCGCTCGCTGCGCGCGCTGGAGCGGCTGAGCCGGCCCGACGCCACGCTGTTCGTGGGGCCGGCCGAGGCCAGCCTGCTGACCCGGCACGGCTTCGTCTCGGCCGGCGTGCCGCTCGCCTTCGCCTTCACCCGGCGCGGCCCGCGCGAGGCGGGCGCGCCACATGCGCCATATGCGCCGCACGCGACACACACGCCGCCCGCCCGGCACGCGCCGCATGCGGCATGGGC
>NZ_AQPL01000594.1:0-1158 GCF_000395345.1 Cupriavidus sp. WS
CGGCCGTGAAACGGGAATCGGGGGCGCTTCATGGAGCTACGTCACCTTCGCTACTTTGTTGCCCTCGCTGAAGAACTGCATTTCACTCGTGCCGCCGAACGTCTGCATATCGAGCAGCCCCCCTTATCCCGGGCCATCAAGGAGTTGGAAGATGAGCTAGGGGTCTTGCTCTTTGATCGGGACCGCAGGGGAACCCGGTTGACCGCAGCAGGCACCGCGTTCCTGCAAGACACTCGCCGATTGTTCACCGTCCTGGAGCAAGCAAGAGAGAATGCCAAGGCCGTTGCGGCGGGCTCGCGAGGCAGCCTGCGCATCGCAGTATCCGATGGCGCGATCGATCCCTGGCTATCGGATTTTCTCGCCAGTTGCCGCGCTGAAGAGCCAGACATCGAGATCCGCTTGTCCGAGGTACCTTTGTCCGAGCAACTGCGTGGCCTGCGAGCCGGCGACTTCACCCTCGGGTTCGCGCACACGGCCGAAGTCGGCGAGGGCATTGTTGCTGAGCCGATCTGGCAAGACCCGCTGGTGATCGCAGTACCTGTCAGGCATGAGCTGCTTGCCCACAAGGCAGTCCCGCTCCATGAACTCGGCGGCCATCCCCTTGTACTCTGCGATCCACAGGTGTGCGAAGGTTACTGCCGTGAACTGGCTCGGCTTCTACTGCTTCTGGAGCGCGAACCGAATGTGGTCGAGCACGTATCTTCGCTGGAGATGATGCTTACCTTGGTCAGCGCGGGCTTTGGCGTCGGCTTCACGACGGCGACCAGGGTTGCTGTCAGTCCACGACCAGATGTGCTGACCCGCCCCCTGGCGGTGGATTCGGCAGTAATCACGACCTATCTGCTCCGACTCGGCGGCGGCGATGACGTGCCGGCGTCGTTGGAGCGCTTCATCGTTCGTCTGCGTGATCTCGTCCGCCTACGTGAGAATCTAGGTGGCTGACAGAGCCAACCACGGACGTTCAGCTTCAAGAATCGGTCCGGGCGCCGATGCCAAGGTAGTGCTCCGTTGCAGCCATCAGGTCAGCGGCGCTTATTCTGAGCGCCATGGCAATTTTCAATATGACAGGAAGCGTGGGCACGTGCTCCCCGCGCTCGATCTTGCCCATGTGCGAGCGCGAGATGCCTGCCCGGGATGCAAATTCGTCTTGAGCAATAC
>NZ_AQPL01000595.1:0-5130 GCF_000395345.1 Cupriavidus sp. WS
GATGCCTGCCCGGGATGCAAATTCGTCTTGAGCAATACCTTGAGCGACGCGCGCAACGCGCACGGCCTGTCCGAAGGCCAACGCTGGTTCGGATTCATACGTCGATGTGCCAGCGGGGCGGCCTGGCTGAATAGTGGGCTTCTGCATTTGCAGAAGCGTCGGACAAACCTCTGAAATTAACCACGTTAAATTTATAGACGTTAAAGTTCACTCTTGCTTATCATATGGGCTCCTCCTTGACCTGATTAGCCGCCTCTGCGGTGCCCTTATGCACAACGCTACCGGCCAGTCCCCCCGTCTCAGGCTCGCCATAGCGCCAGGCGCGCCGTCGCCACAGTTGTCGGCACTGCTGGCGCTGCAACGCGCGGAAGAGCCCGATGTCGCTCTCGCCTTCTTTGAGGTTTCAGGTCGCGATCTGCATGCGGGACTACATGACGGCCGTTACGACGCGGGGGTTTCAATTCAGGTATCGAGCGACGCGGCGCTTAAAGCGCAGCCGTTGTGGGCCGAGTGCATGGCCGTCGCCATGCCGCTACGATTTCCATTGCTTGATCAGGCGACACTCACGATCGCCGATCTGCTGGACTTCGCCCTGTATCGCTGGCAGGCGGAAATCTGTTCCAAGTTGGATGAGCGGCTTTCCACGCCCCTGCCGACAGGTCGACAGAACATCCGGTACGTCACTTCGTTTGGCCTGTTGGCCACGTGGGTCGCGGCCGGCTACGGCGTCGGGGTGTCCGCGCAATCGCGCATCGAGCACGCTCACAGATGGGGGATCACGATGCGGCCGCTCATCGATGGCCCCTACGAGATCGTGACACACCTGCAGCGGCCCCAGGAGCCAACCAGTTCCGTTGTGGAGCGATTCGAGCGAAGAGCGTTGCAGGTCGCAAGGGCGAGTGCTGCATAGTGGACGCGCTCTTGAGGACTGGATTGGTCAGGAATACGCGCCGGCTACGCTGCTCACGCTACCGCGATGCGTTTTCGAGTGAACGTGCCACGCGGTTGACTGCGCCGTGGGTTAGATGCGACTCGACCATCGCACGGCTGAATTCTCCAAGTGGGCGGCAGCCTCGAAACAGCGTAGCACCCGCTAGGAAGGCTGACGCGTACCGGAAGATGTCGAATTCAGTTCTCCATTATTGGCCGGAAAGATCGATATTCCTTCACGTTGATTTTGAATATCATCTGCCTTAATTTCATTGTTTCCGACCGGATACGCCAATGACCGAATTAATAGCTGTCGTCACAATCACCTTGCTGGCCGTCATCAGCCCTGGGCCGGACTTTGCAACGGTTACGCGCAATAGCTTGATGCTGTCGCGCCGCGCGGGCGTGCTGACCGCATTGGGCATAGGCTTAGGCATACTGGTACATATCACCTATACGTTGATCGGCGTGGGCCTGCTAATCCAGCAATCGCTTTGGTTGTTTAACACCATCAACTGGTCGGTGCTGCCTATCTAATTTATCTCGGCATAAAAATGCTGTGCACGAAAGCTGGCGGCGCACTGACCGAAAAGCGTATGGCGCCGCTCTCGGATGGCGCTGCGCTGCGTACCGGTTTCCTGACCAATACGCTGAACCCCAAAGCCACGGTATTCATCGTCAGCCTGTTTATGCAGGTGGTGCGGCCCGACACTCCGCTGGCAGTGCAGATTGGCTATGGCGCTTTCATCGCTGCGGCGCACATGGGCTGGTTTAGCCTGGTGGCCTTATGCTTCTCTGCCGGTGCCGTGCGCGATCGTCTGCTGGCTTTCCGCCATTGGATCGACCGTGCCTTCGGCGGGCGGCTGGTCGGCTTCGGAGTACTGATAGCGGTGGCCCGGCGCTGATTGCGTCGGGCATTGCCCTCGCTGCGCGTGCCTTCCTTTTAGCGTGAGCCATGTCGCAGTAAGAGTTGGAGTACAGCGATTGATGCCCGCTTTACGGCCAGTGTTATGCCGAATTGCGGGCTCGACAACCTAACGATTGGCATCTATTGCGATTCTCGAATAGGTAGCAAGTTCAAGAATGTTTTCAGAATCGGCGCAATGTGATCGTGACGGTAGATACAACTGACCGGTACAGTGGCCTTGGAGCCCACGAGTTCAGTGAAGCCGAAGTCAGGCCACGAAATCATGGCTACTGTCTCGGGAACAATTGTCACGCCGACGCCGGCCAACGCCAGAGCCATGGCTGCATTGACGTCTTCAACTATGGCGACAACCTTTGGCTCCACTCGCGCGTTTTTGAATACGCCGATGACTTCGTCTGCGAAACTGGGGCGTCCTTCTCGCGGGAACAGGATCAAGGGCTCGTTACGAAGCGCGCTGCAATGAACTTGCTCACCAAACGAGCGAGCGCGCGACTTTTGCGCACCCAGAAATAGCCTCTCATTGGTTACGTTTCGGACAACTACACCCTCCTGATAGGGGTAGAAACGCCCGAACCCGATATCGATGGTGCCAGCGTCCAGCGCTTCAATCTGGCGGTTCTTGCTCATCTGCGTCAAGGACACAGTTGCCGAGGGAGCAACCGACAAGAGTTGCCGCAGCAGTAGCGGTAGCGTATGCAAAACGACGGTTCCGAAATAGGCGACGCGCAATTCCCCGATTTCACCGCGCGATGCTGCACGTGATCTCACCCTTGAGATCTCGGTAACGTGCAGTAGGCGCCTGGCATCCTCTAAAAATGTTGTACCCGCTGCCGTCAATTCGACGCCGCGGTGCGTGCGTTCAAACAGCACCACGCCGAGATCCTGTTCCAGGGCCTGTATTTGGCGGGTAATGGGCGGCTGGGAAATATGCAGGCGTCTTGCCGCAGCACCGATATTTCCCTCTTCTGCGACCGCGATGAAATAGCGAAGCTGCCGAAATTCCATTTAAGACCTCTGGTTTTCCCTAGGGGTGGACACCGCTAAGCCATACCGATCCCGTATTGCAAAGGCTAAAAAAAGGTATTGGACCGCATGACACGCGAATCTTAGCATTCATGTTTGAAGCACCAACTCATCGGTGTTTCAACCATGAGATCTTGAAAGGAGACGAGTCATGGATAAACGAGTTGCCGAGGTCGCAGGCGCGATCGTCGAGGCAGTACGCAAAATTTTGCTGGACAAGCGCGTCACGGAAGCCGAATACCGCGCGGGTGTCGACTATCTCACCGAGGTCGCACAGACGCGGGAAACCGCGCTGCTTCTGGACGTTTTCCTGAACAGCACCATCATCGAAGGCAAGGCGTGGCGCTCGCGGACCTCTGCGCCTGCGATCCAGGGGCCGTACTTCCTGGAAGGTGCTCCTGTAGTTGAAGGCGTCCTCAAGACCTACGATACCGACGACCACAAACCGCTGATCATTCGCGGTACGGTGCGCTCGGACACGGGCGAGTTGCTCGCTGGCGCTGTCATCGACGTGTGGCACTCGACGCCTGATGGCTTGTACAGCGGGATCCACGACAACATCCCCGTGGACTACTACCGCGGAAAACTCGTGACGGATTCCCAGGGCAACTTTCGCGTGCGCACCACGATGCCAGTGCCATACCAGATCCCCTACGAGGGGCCGACTGGGCGTCTGCTGGGCCACCTGGGCAGCCATACCTGGCGTCCGGCGCACGTGCACTTCAAGGTGCGCAAGGACGGTTTCGAACCGTTGACCACGCAATACTACTTCGAAGGGGGCAAATGGGTGGACGATGACTGCTGTCACGGCGTCACCCCCGACCTGATTACGCCCGAGACGATCGAGGACGGGGTGCGGGTCATGACCCTGGACTTCGTAATCGAGCGTGAGCAGGCCGAGCAACGCAAGTCGGCTACGGAGACAGTGGCATGAAGATCGAAGCGATCGATGTGACGCTGGTGGACGTCCCAGCTTCGCGTCCCATCCAGATGTCGTTTACCACGGTGCAGAAGCAGAGCTATGCGATCGTGCAGATCCGTGCGGGCGGGCTTGTCGGCATCGGCGAGGGCAGCAGCGTAGGTGGGCCGACTTGGAGTTCCGAATGCGCTGAAACCATCAAGGTCATCATCGAAACGTACTTGGCGCCGCTCCTGATCGGCAAGGACGCGACAAATCTGCGAGAGCTCCAGCACTTAATGGAGCGCGCCGTAACCGGAAACTATTCGGCCAAGGCGGCCATCGACGTTGCGCTGCATGATCTGAAGGCACGCTCTCTGAACCTGCCGCTGAGCGATTTGATCGGCGGCGCGATCCAGCAGGGCATCCCCATTGCCTGGACCCTGGCGAGCGGCGACACGCAGCGGGACATCGCAATCGCCGAGGAAATGATCGAGCGGCGCCGGCACAACCGGTTCAAGATCAAGCTTGGCGTGCGCTCCCCGGCAGATGATTTGCGCCATATCGAGAAGATTATCGAGCGCGTCGGTGACCGTGCTGCGGTGCGGGTCGATATCAACCAGGCCTGGGATGAGAACACGGCATCGGTGTGGATTCCGCGCCTGGAGGCGGCCGGTGTCGAACTGGTCGAACAGCCGGTGGCACGCAGCAACTTCGATGCGCTTCGGCGCCTGTCGGCCGACAACGGGGTGGCCATCCTGGCCGATGAAAGCCTGAGCTCGCTGGCGTCCGCCTTCGAACTGGCGCGCCATCATTGCGTCGACGCCTTCTCGCTGAAGCTGTGCAACATGGGCGGGGTGGCAAATACCCTCAAGGTCGCTGCGATCGCGGAAGCCTCGGGCATTGCGTCCTATGGGGGCACCATGTTGGATTCATCAATCGGCACCGCTGCTGCTCTCCATGTGTATGCCACATTGCCGACGATGCCCTTCGGATGTGAACTGCTAGGGCCCTGGGTGTTAGCCGACACGCTTACGCAGACCCAACTCGAGATCAAGGACTTCGAGATTCGGTTGCCCTCGGGTCCTGGGTTGGGTGTTGATATCGATCCGGACAAGCTGCGCCACTTCACCCGCGCGGGTTGATTGAAGTCAGTTAGGGGAAAATCACCATGTTGTCTCGTTTATCAATTCGTTTGGTCGTCTGGCTAGGCTGCGTAGGCTGTGTGGTCACTGGGCGCAGATCGAGCAAAACCAGGGCTTTATCCGCCTGGTCGACGATTTCCTTGCCACGGAGGATTGATCTTGAAACCGGAGTGAGCACCAGGTCAGAACCTGTCAGATTTTTTGTG
>NZ_AQPL01000596.1:0-2215 GCF_000395345.1 Cupriavidus sp. WS
CATGGCCTCCGGGCGCGCGCGCGGCGCGCTGGCGGCCCGGCTGCGCGCGGCCGGCATCCGCGACGAGCGCGTGCTCGACGCCATCGCCACGGTGCCGCGCCACCTGTTCGTGGAGCCGGGCCTGGCGTCGCAGGCGTACGAGGACGCGGCGCTGCCGATCGGCCACCAGCAGACCATTTCCAAGCCGTCGGTGGTGGCGCGCATGATCGAGCTGCTGCGCGACGGCCTGGCCGCCGACGAGCCGCTCGCGCGCGTGCTGGAGATCGGCACCGGCTGCGGCTACCAGGCGGCGGTGCTGAGCCTGGTGGCCAGCGAAGTGTTCTCCATCGAGCGGATCCGTCCGCTGCACGAACAAGCCAAGGCGAACTTGCGGCCGCTGCGCGTGCCAAACCTGCGCCTGCATTATGGCGATGGCATGCTGGGCCTGCCGCAGGCGGCGCCGTTTTCCGCGATCATCCTGGCGGCTGCCGGCATGGAGGTGCCGCAGGCGCTGCTGGAACAGCTCGCCATCGGCGGGCGCCTGATCGCCCCGGTGGCGGTGGCGCCTACCGCCGGCGGGCCGGGCCAGACCATCACGCAGCAGTTATTGTTGATCGAGCGGCGCAACCGCCATCGATTTCACCGGACCGCGCTTGAAGCCGTTTTCTTTGTGCCATTAAAATCGGGCACTATCTGAGTCGAACTATGCACAATATCGTGAATACGGAACGTTTCGCCCGCGCCGGGCAGCTTGTCACCGCCTCGTTGCTGCTGTCGCTGCTGGCGGCCTGCGCCTCTTCGCCGATGCCGGCTCCCGTGGTGGACCGCACTTCCGGTGCCGGCGTGGCCGGGGTCGCGCCGCTGGAGCCGGCGCCGCCCGGCTACTATCGCGTCAAGCGAGGCGATACGCTTTATCGAATCGCGCTCGAGAACGGCCAATCCTATCGCGACGTGGCGGGCTGGAACCAGCTCACCAATCCGAACCAGATCGAAGTGGGTCAATTGTTGCGCGTGGCGCCGCCGGGCGCGGACGTGAACGCCGGCACCGGCGTGGCCACCATGCCGGTGACGCCGGGCGCGGTGCAGGGCCAGCCGATCGACCAGGCACGCCCGGTGCCCGTGCCGCTGCCGGCGGCCTCGGCATCGTCGGCGCCCGGCACGACCGCCGCGCCGGCCTCGGCCGCGGCGGCCGACAGCGGCATCAAGCTGGCCTGGCCGGTGACCGGCCAGTTGATCGGCCACTTCGACGAAAAGGGCAACAAGGGCATCGATATTGCCGGCAAGAAAGGCGATCCGGTGCAGGCGGCGGACGATGGCCGCGTGATTCACGTTGGCCCCTTGCGCGGCTACGGGAATCTTGTCATCATCAAACACAACGATACATATCTCACTGCGTATGGCCACAATGACAAGGTGCTGGTCACAGAGCAGGCAACGGTCCGCAAGGGGCAAAAGATTGCAGAGATGGGCAACAGTGACACCGATCGTGTGAAACTGCATTTCGAGGTAAGAAAGAACGGGAAACCAGTCGATCCGATGCGGTATCTGCCGCCACAGTGAGGATTCATGGCACGCCAGAAAACTGTCTCAACCGGAAGCACCAGCCGGACCCGGCGTTCCAAGCAGCCGGAGATGCAGCAGACCGCTGGCGTGGCCCAGGCCGAGGCCGAGGCCGATGCCTACGACCAGGACCCGGCCGCCGAGCTGGTGCCGCTGACCGATGAGCCGATCACGGCGGGCGGCACCGCCGGCCTGCGCGAGGCCGACCTGATGGTCGAGGAAGTCGAGCGCCAGGCCCGCGACGAAGAGGACGAGGAATCCGACGACGAGGAAGAGGGCGAGAGCGAGGCCGCCGCGCCCGACCACGACGACTTCCGCACCGTGCTGCACACCGAGCTGGCAGCCGACACCGTCCAGCACTACCTGAACCGCATCAGCATCAAGCCGCTGCTGTCCGCGCCCGAGGAGCTGCATTTCTCCACGCTGGCCAAGGGCGGCGACTTCTCCGCGCGCCAGGTCATGATCGAGCGCAACCTGCGGCTGGTGGTCAGCATCGCCAAGGGCTACCTCAACCGCGGCGTGCCGCTGCTGGACCTGATCGAGGAAGGCAATCTCGGGCTGATGCACGCCATCGAGAAATTCGATCCCTCGCGCGGCTTCCGTTTCTCGACCTACGCCACGTGGTGGATCCGCCAGAGCATCGAGCGGGCCATCATGAACCAGGCGCGCACCGTGC
>NZ_AQPL01000597.1:0-4067 GCF_000395345.1 Cupriavidus sp. WS
AGCATCGAGCGGGCCATCATGAACCAGGCGCGCACCGTGCGCCTGCCGGTCCATGTCATCCGCGAGCTCAACCAGGTGCTGCGCGCCAAGCGCCATCTGGAGAAGGGCGGCACGGACGGGCGCGACGCGAGCCTGGAAGACATCGCCCACCTGCTGGGCAAGACCCCGGACGAAGTGCAGGACGTGCTCGCGCTCAACGAGCACACCACCTCGCTCGACACCCCGTTCGACCTCGACCCCGGCTCCAGCCTGCTGGATTTCCTCTCGGACGAGCATAACGCCGCGCCCGATCAGGAAGTCGCGCACCGCGAGCTGGAAAACCTGATGAAGCAGTGGCTCGCGCGGCTGTCGGAGAAACACCGCTACGTCGTCGAGCGCCGCTTCGGACTCAACCATATCGAGCCGGCCACGCTGGAAGAACTTGCCGAGGAAATGGGGCTGACGCGCGAGCGCGTGCGCCAGATCCAGCAAGAGGCGCTGGTCAAGCTCAAGCGCCATTTCGCTTCCCAAGGCGTGCGCAAGGACGCCGTTCTATGACACCTGTGCTGGTATTCGACATCGAGACGATTCCCGATGTCGATGGTTTGCGTCGTCTCCACGACCATCCCGATTCCATGACCGACGCCGAAGTCGCGGAGCATGCCTTCGCGGCGCGGCGCGAGAAGAACGGCAGCGATTTCCTGCCCCACTACCTGCAGCGCGTCGCCGCGATCTCGTGCGTCCTGCGGCGCAACCAGCGCGACGGCAGCCCGGTGTTCCACGTCGGCTCGCTCGGCACGCCGGAAGACGGCGAGGCCGTGCTGATCCAGAAGTTCTACGACCTCGTGGCGCGCTACTCGCCGCAGATGGTGTCGTGGAACGGCGGCGGCTTCGACCTGCCGGTGCTGCATTACCGCGGGCTGGTCCACGGCATCGTGGCGCCGCGCTACTGGGAGATGGGCGAGGGCAGCGAGTCCGACAGCCGCGAATTCAAGTGGAACAACTACATCAGCCGCTACCACATGCGGCACCTGGACCTGATGGACCTGCTGGCGATGTACCAGCCGCGCGCCAGCGCGCCGCTCGACGACCTCGCCAAGCTGTGCGGCTTTCCCGGCAAGATGGGCATGGACGGCAGCAAGGTCTGGCAGGCCTACCAGGATGGCCAGCTGGGCGCGATCCGCGACTACTGCGAGACCGACGTCGTCAACACCTACCTGGTGTACTGCCGCTTCCAGCTGATGCGCGGCGGCCTCACGCCGCGGCAGTTCGATACCGAGGTCGAGTTCGTGCAGCAGTCGCTGGCCGAACTGCCCGGCGCGCAGTGGATGGACTACCTGCGCGCGTTCCGCATCAAGCCGGTGTACGCCGGCGGCGATGACGAGGAAGAACCCGAGATCTGACCCCGCCGCGGTGGCTGGTTCTGCCGGCTGTCCTGTCGCGCCCCGGTCCGGCCATGCCGCGCCGGGGCGTTTGCCATGCGGCTCCGGCCGCCGGCTATTCGTCCGCGAGCGACAGGTAGATGGGTTGGTGGTCGGAGGCCTGCGTTTCGCCGTCCACCTCGCAGCACAGCAGTTGCGGCAGCAGGTCTTCGGTCAGGAAGACGAAGTCGCAGGCGAACGGCGGCTGCGGCCATTGCTCCTTGTCGTGCAGCGCGCAGGTGGGCGCGTGCGGCCGGCCCGGGTGGGCGCGCATCCAGGCGTCGTGCCACGCCACCGTGGCGGGCTCGTGCGGGCTGTCGTAGGGGGCCAGCATGCGCAGGTAGGCGATGTCGTCGGGCGCGCTGTTGAAGTCGCCGCACAGCACGGCCGAGACCGGGCGCGGCTCGGGCGTGAACGGGCCGGGCTTGTGCTCGCACCGGCCCGGCTGGCTGGCATGCTCGCATGCCTCGCGGTGCCAGACGCGCAGCGCGTCGGCCTGCGCCGCGCGCTGGTGCGTGGAGTAATACTCGAGGTGGGTGCAGATCACGCGCAGGTGGCGCTCGCCGGCCACCACGGTGGCTTCCAGCGCCACGCGCGGCATCGACGGCACGGTCGGGTCGGCGGGCCAGGGCAGGGTATGGCGGAACACCTCGCGCACCGGCAGCCGGGTGGCGATCAGGTTGCCGAACTGGCGTGGCGAGCCGTCGGCGTCCAGCCGGTCCACGCCGGGCGCGTAGAGGATGCGGTAGCCGGGCAGCAGGGCCGTGAGCTCCGCCACCTGGTCGGCGCCGGGGCCGCCCGCGAGTTCGGCGTAGCCGCGCGTCACCTCCTGCAGGCACAGCACGTCGGCGTCGGCGATGGCGCGCAGGGTCCGCACGGTGCGGGCGAGGTCGACGCGCCCGTCGGCGCCGCGGCCCCACTGGATGTTCCACGAGATCAGTTCCATGTCGTCTCCTGCTCGGCTGCCGGCCCGGGTTTGCGCGCAGCATCCATGTTGCGCCAATCGGCAGCGCTTGTCCCGTGCTGGTTTCAGGCCGGCCGGGCGCCGCCATCGTGGCCGGACGCGGCCGCGTCTGGACTACAATCGCGCTTTCGCAAAACAATATGACAGTTCCCCAGGTGTCCCAAGCCGTGACTCGACCACAAGCCCAACCGGCGCCAGGAAATGGCGTGCAAGCCGCATCGCCGGCTTCCGTGCCCGCTTCTGTTCCCGCCTTTGTTCCTGCTTCCGCGCCCGTTCCTGCCGCGCCTCCGGCTTCCCCGGACGCCGCGCTGCCGGTGGTGCAGATCCACAGCCTCGACATGGAGGCGCGCGGCGTCGGCCGGCTGGTCAACGAGGACGGTACGCCCGGCAAGGTCATCTTCGTCGAGGGCGCGCTGCCCGGCGAGACCGTCAGCTACCGCAGCTTCAAGCGCAAGGCCAGCTTCGAGCAGGCATCGCTGGTCGAGATCAAGCACGCCACGCCGATGCGCGTGAAGCCCGGCTGCCAGCATTTCGGCGTGTGCGGCGGCTGCTCGATGCAGCATCTGGACTCGCGCGCGCAACTGGCGATCAAGCAGCGCGTGCTCGAGGACGATCTCTGGCACCTGTCCAAGCTGCGCCCGGACGTGGTGTTCCGCCCGATCGCCGGCCCCGACTGGGGCTACCGCTACCGCGCCCGCCTCACGGTGCGCTACGTGGCCAAGAAGGGCGGGGTGCTGGTGGGCTTCCACGAGCGCAAGAGCAGCTTCGTCGCCGACATGACGCGCTGCGAAGTGCTGCCGCCGCATGTCTCGGCCATGCTGGTGCCGCTGCGCGAGCTGGTGACGGGGCTGTCGATCCGCGATCGCCTACCGCAGATCGAGCTGGCCGTGGGCCAGGACGTGACCGTGCTGGTGCTGCGCATCCTGGAGCCGCTCACCGCCGCGGACGAAGACCTGCTGCGCGCCTTCGCCGACCGGCACGGCGTGCAGTTCTGGCTGCAGCCCAAGGGCCCGGACACGGTGGCGCCGTTCTACCCGCTGGACCGCGAGCTGGCCTACACGCTGCCGGAGTTCGGCATCCGCATGCCGTTCAAGCCGACCGACTTCACCCAGGTCAACCACCAGATCAACCGCGTGCTGATCGGCCGCGCGCTGCGCCTGCTGGACGCCCGCCCGGAAGACCGCCTGCTCGACCTGTTCTGCGGCATCGGCAACTTCACGCTGCCGCTGGCCACGCGCGGCCGCTCGGTGATGGGCATCGAAGGCAGCGAACTGCTGACCTCGCGGGCGCTGGCCAATGCCGCCCGCAACGGGCTCGACCACAAGACCGAGTTCGCCTGCCGCAACCTGTTCGAGGTCGGCGCCGAGGACATCGCCGCGCTGGGCCGCTTCGACCGCTGGCTGGTCGACCCGCCGCGCGAGGGTGCGCTGGCGGTGTGCAAGGCGCTCGGCGAGCTGGCCCAGGCTGGCAGCGATGTGCTGCCCCGGCGGATCGTCTATGTGTCATGCAGTCCGGCGACGCTGGCGCGCGATGCGGGGCTGCTGGTGCATGAGGCGGGTTATCGGTTGTCGGGGGCAGGGGTGGTTAATATGTTTCCGCATACTTCGCATGTGGAGTCTATTGCGGTGTTTGATCGGGGGTAAGAGGTAAGGGGCTTGACTTCAAAGTCAACTGCCTAAAATCAACATCAAAGTCAAAGGCTT
>NZ_AQPL01000598.1:0-508 GCF_000395345.1 Cupriavidus sp. WS
TCGTCGTCCATGTCCTCGAAGCCATTCGAGGGCGCCGGCGCCGGCTGCGGACGGCGCGCTGCGCCGCCAGCCGGCTGGCCGCCACCACCTTGGCCTTTGCCTTGGCCACTGCGCGAACCGTAGCCGCCGCCGCTCGATTCGCGGCCGCCGCCCTTGTCATCACCATCGCCGCCGCCCATGCCCTGGCGCGAGCCGAGCATCTGCATCTGCTCGGCGATGATTTCGGTGCTGTACTTCTCAGCACCGGACTGGTCCGTCCACTTGCGCGTGCGGATGCGGCCCTCGACATACACCGACGAGCCCTTCTTCAGATACTGGCCCGCGATCTCGGCCAACTTGCCGAAGAAGGCGATGCGGTGCCACTCGGTGGCTTCCTTCATCTCGCCGCTCTGCTTGTCCTTGTAGCGGTCGGTGGTCGCCACGCGGATGTTGGTCACGGCGTCGCCGCTGGGCATGTAACGGGTTTCAGGGTCAGCCCCGAGGTTTCCGACGAGTATGACTTTATTGA